>SBAV01000223.1 GCA_005239965.1 Methylobacter tundripaludum | reverse complement strand
GTGTTTGATAATCCAAAAATCGTCAGAAAAAGTCATGTTTTGACAACGTCGGTCAGCCGCAACCCTCAAGAATGGTCGGTTGATTTAGGTGCATTCCATAGCCAGATTGCAGCAGAAAGCACCAACAGAAAGGCAAGCTTGCAATTGGCGCAAACGCTCAGCCCGGCGCGTCCGGTCGTGATTAAGCGCCAGATGTTCGGCAATGAATCGCGCTGGCATGCCTTGTGGACTGGGTTTGATTCCATCTATGCCGCTGGCGATGCCTGCAAAGCCTTGTGGCAAAAAAATGTTCAGTGCACCGTCAGCCGCCCAGAAAGCCTGGGCACACCACGCACCGCATCACGCTAATCCCGCTTTTTTAACCCAGGTTCGCGGTGTACACACCCTGACAACGCGAACCTGAGTATCAACAAGGTCATGGCTACAGGGAACTGTAGAAAATGTTCCAGTAATTCAAGGCTTACCAACACATACAGCATAATCAGCCACGGCTGCGTCATGCTGTGTTGCGAAAATTTTTGCATATAGTCAAAAGATTCTCGATCTATCCTATCACGCTGCCCTATAAAAAATACCGAAACGAAAACGTTAATGACGATAAAATAAACGGGAAAGAAAAAAAACATTGGCGCATCAGCAGCAAACAATGGTTTCCAGTAAGAGAACCACGCCAGCAACACGCTACTGGCAAAAAAATCAAACCATATTAAACTTTTCAGCTTGTTGAACGATACGCCAAGCGCAATAATCGCGGCAATCGCCACACCTGAGTAAGTCAGCCACGGCATTATCAGCAGGTTTTGAAAAGGATGTCCACTCTGAACCAGAAAACTGAGGATTAGGCACAACACGATAAATAATGGCATGACAGCACTGAAAAGAGTAAGTTAAAAATGGCATAAGTCTTTACATACCAAAGCATAGCACGCTATACAAATTCTATTACCATTATGAACGCCCCTGACCATTACGATGATCGTTATTAAATTAGGCGGCAGCCTAGCTGCATCAGGCGCTTTGCTTCAATGCCTGGACAAGATTGAAAACCGCAATCGAAACGCCCGCACCGTTATTGTACCGGGTGGTGGCAGCTTTGCCGAGCAAGTCAGGTTGGCGCAAGAACGCTGGCAATTTGACGATAAAACCGCCCATCAGATGGCCATTTTGGCCATGCAGCAAATGGCCTTATTGTTCAAGGGTCTTAAAAACGATTTTGTGATTGTTCATACGGTAGCGGATATTCAAAAATACGGCCATCCCATTACAATTTGGTCTCCAGATGTGGATGAACTGGATAATGCCGGTATTTCTTCCAGTTGGAACATCACCTCAGACAGCCTATCGGCATGGCTGGCACAGCAACTTAGAGCAAACGAACTGATTCTGGTAAAATCGGCAACTATCGATGCCAGCCTCAGCTTGCCTGAACTTGCCGAACTTAACATTGTCGATAGTGCGTTTTGTGCATTTACCGAACACGTGCCGTATAAAATAACCCTAATCCAAGCAAATACGTTCTGATGGCTGCAAATAATCTTCCAACTGACCCAATCCAAAAATTTTTGGCCCTGTTTACCCTGTTTTTTTCTAAGCAATTCAAGAATGTTTACTACACGGCCAAAGAATCCATAGGCGAACACAAGCGCGATATTATGGTGTACGAGGTGGAACAGGTCTGCGTGGATTTGCAACAAACCCGTGATGAATTCGAACATGCCTTGGCGCGTTTTAAAAACATAGTCGCCGTTAATGAAACGCCTTTAGAACATAGGTACAACCTGCTCAACCGGCAATACCAGTTTTGCCGCTCCAAATCGGTACAAGTCAGCAATCGCATCAAAGCCATAGAAGAAGTCAGTGAGGCGCTGTTTTTGGAGTGGGAAAGCGAACTGAATGAATACAGCAGCCGTAGCCTGCGTTACAACAGCAAACAACAATTGCGCGTGTCCCGGCAAAATTACATGCGTCTGATGAAGGCGATGCGACTGGCAGAAAACAAAATTCAACCGGTACTGGCGGCATTTAAGGATCAGGTGTTATTCCTTAAACATAATCTTAACGCTCACGCTATTTCGGCGTTACATAATGAATTTACCGCCATCAGCATCGACATTTCGCAATTGATACATGCGATGGAACAAACCATCGCCGAAGCCAGCGTGTTTGTTTCAAACCTGGTCGGCAGGCATGTCAGCTACCAAAGAAAGGCTTTGCCAAAACCTGGGCGTTGATCTCTGTAACTCACTTATAGAACAATAATGAATAAAACCCCCACGCTCGGCTTCATAGGTGTCGGCTTAATGGGCAAGCCGATGGTGTTGCGCTTATTGGCTGCCGGCTTTAACGTTAATGTCTGGAATCGCAGCCCGGAAAAATTAACCCCAGTCGTTGAGGCTGGTGCCCGTGCTTTTGAGGCTATTGGCGCACTGGTTGAAGCATCAAACGTGATCCTGCTTTGCTTAGCTGACACGACAGTTGTTGAAAATACAGTGCAGCAAGGCATATTGCCCTTTGGTAGCACCGATAAACTGCTCATAGACTTATCCAGCATACATCCCGAAACCACCCGACGTTTAGCTGCACAGTTGTATGGGCATTGCGGTATGGGCTGGGTTGATGCGCCGGTATCCGGTGGTGTAAGTGGCGCTGAACAAGGCGGCTTGGCCATCATGGCAGGTGGTAATGAAAAGGATATGGCTGTTGCGCGTGTCGTCTTGGCCCCTTTGTATAAGCAATTGACCCACATGGGGCCAATCGGTAGCGGCCAGGTCACTAAAATTTGCAACCAAATGAT
>SBAV01000418.1 GCA_005239965.1 Methylobacter tundripaludum | reverse complement strand
GCGCACATCATTGGCGCCACCCCACATCCAGGCATCGCCCGGTTCAGGGTCATGTTGATGACACCAATGGTGAAAATCCTTGTGCATAGCCGGATACTGCGTATGTAACGCAAGAGCCAGCCCTTTATTCATTGGATCGTTGATGCTTAAGCCGTGCGCTAAAGCGTGTGCTTTGCTCAGAAGAATATCGCCTTCAACTTGATAAATCATGCAGTGTCCTCTATAGGATAGTTTGGATACAAGAATTATAAGACGATCCATAGTGCTTTTCTTAACTGATACCTGGTTATTTGACCCATATCAAACTATCGTATTTCTGCTTCGAGCATTGGAACATCTTGCCCAATTTCATGTCGTCAGTAGTAATCTCTAATTCCCCGGCGCTAAATCCTGGCAAAGCCATCGAAATTTGAGTGCTGTATCACTCTGGGTATTCTGTGTGAACAGAACCGGCTTATCGTTTATAATCGACCGCTTTAAAATGTATCGTGCCGAATTACAGGTATCGAATGTCACTGGATATGAACACCCCATGCAAGAAATAAATCCGATTAAAAACAAAATAGCCGACCTAAAAAACCGCAGCGACGCGCTTAGGGGGTATCTTTGACTTCGACAACAAAAGCGAACGCTTGATCGAAGTTTTACGCGAACTTGAAAACCCGAAAATTTGGGATAATCCTGAACAAGCGCAAGCCTTGGGTAAAGAGCGCGGACAACTGGAAACAGTGGTTAACACCATCAGCGAAATGGATCGTGGCCTTGCCGATGCCGAAGAGTTGCTGTTGATGGCCGTTGAAGAAGACGATGAAGATACCGTAAACACGGTCGTCGACGATCTGGCGCATTTTGAAAAGCGAGTGGCCGATTTGGAGTTTCGGCGCATGTTTTCCGGTGAAATGGACAGTTGTAATGCCTTTTTGGATATCCAGTCCGGCTCCGGCGGTACCGAAGCGCAGGATTGGGCATCGATGATCGAACGCATGTATTTGCGTTGGGGTGAAAGCCGAGGCTTCAAAACAGAACTGATTGAAGAATCACCGGGCGATGTTGCCGGCATTAAAAGTGCCACCATCCGGTTTGAAGGCGAATATGCCTTCGGCTGGCTGCGCACCGAGACCGGCGTACACCGTTTGGTCAGAAAGTCGCCGTTCGATTCCGGCAACCGCCGCCATACTTCATTTGCTTCGGTGTTCGTGTCGCCGGAAATCGATGATGACATCGATATCAACATCAACCCCGCCGATTTGCGTATCGACGTGTACCGTGCCAGTGGTGCCGGTGGTCAGCACGTTAACCGCACGGAATCTGCGGCGCGTATTACCCATAACCCTACCAATACCGTTGTGCAGTGCCAAAGTGACCGCTCGCAACATAAGAACAAAGACACGGCGATGAAACAGCTCAAAGCCAAACTGTACGAGCTGGAAATGCGCAAACGCAGTGAAACCCAACAGGCCTTGGAAGACAGCAAGTCTGATATTGGCTGGGGTAGCCAGATTCGTTCTTATGTGTTGGACCAATCGCGTATTAAGGATTTACGCACAGGTGTGGAAACGGGGAATACGCAGGCAGTTTTGGATGGGGATTTGGATCAGTTTATTGAGGCGAGTTTGAAAAGTGGGTTGTGATTTTTCTGATATTATTTTAAATTTAGAAGCGATGACTTTCACCATAGAATTGGGTGCAGGCAATAAATAGCGAGAAATACTGGATCAACGTGAAACAAACATCGGCTGATGTTTGTTTCGTATTGTTTTCGTATTGTTAATGATGCATACGACTGAAAGGGCTATACGTTTAGCCATGCTTCTTCTGACAAAACGCGCTTAATTCAATCTCACCCAGTCCCAATAAATTTAGTATGGCTGGATTGGGTACTTTCCTGTAATCGTCAAGGCGGGTAATTTGCGATTTGACGTTATGCGATTGCACCGCCTTAAAATCCAGCCGCAACTTGGTTACACGGCTGAATTGCGATTTATCGCCGGTAAACGCTGAATAGGATTGAAAGAAGCGGGTACCGGTGTAAGTTTGAAATCCTGTATAGGCAATACCACCGTTAATACTCATACTTACGGAAATATCAAAATCAACATCGACAGCGTTTAACAATATACCCTCGCCTAAAGCGGCGAAGTTGACTTGGTCAAAGCTGTATTCAATAAAACTTGTACCGTTTGAACCGCCAGAGTTATTTATTTTTAAAAAAGAACCACCGATGATGACAGTTTCGAATTCATAAATACCACCGGTGGCAAGCGCAGAAACGTTACGTGTTGCCTGTTTGAGTGCCGTGCCGGAAACTAATTTTTCCAGCGAGCTGGTTGCCGTATAGTCAACACCGTTATCGCTAACATGTTGATCCAAAGTAAAATCATCAATTAAAAATGTTGCTGTTTGGTTTTTATCGGCAAGCCCGAGCGAATCAAAAACCATAATTTTGGCAGCGGTTGATTTTGTGTATGTATTCATGAGTGGCATCCTTATTGGTCAGAATTATAAAATTGTTTATATTCTGAAATTAAGCAAATTAAATGCCAACATGCAGGATACTGATTTTTGCCGTTATTTATTTAACATGTTTTTTTTATGTAACAAAAAACGTCACTTTTCTACAAAAAAAAGCCCGTTAACTAGGACGGGCTTTGTGTTGATAACAATTTATCAGCGTTAATATATTCTGCGCAGCAAGCCGCGCTCATGTTTAATTCTTAGATTTATCAACGATTTGATTAGCTTTAATCCAAGGCATCATGCTGCGTAGCTCAGCACCAACAACTTCGATAGGATGTTCCGCATTTAAACGACGTCTTGCCGTCATTTCTGGATAATTGGTCAAACCTTCCACGATAAAGCGTTTGGCGTACTCACCATTCCTGATGTTTTGCAAGGCTTCGCGCATGGCGCGACGGCTTTCGTCATTGATGACTTTAGGGCCGGTAACGTACTCACCATACTCGGCATTATTGGAAATGGAATAGTTCATGTTGGCGATGCCGCCTTCGTACATCAAATCAACAATCAACTTCAATTCGTGCAGACATTCAAAATACGCCATTTCCGGCGCGTAGCCCGCTTCAACCAAGGTTTCAAAGCCCGCTTTAATCAGCTCAACCGCGCCGCCACACAACACGGCTTGTTCGCCAAACAAATCAGTTTCAGCTTCATCGCGGAAAGTGCTTTCGATAATACCGGAACGGCCACCGCCAATTGCAGACGCATAAGACAGGCAAATGGCTTTGGCTGTGCCGGATACATCTTTATGAATCGCAATCAAATCGGGTACGCCACCACCACGGACAAACTCAGAGCGCACGGTATGTCCTGGGGCTTTAGGCGCAATCATGATGACATCCAGATCGGCGCGCGGCACAACCTGGTTGAACAAAATGGAGAAACCATGTGCAAAAGCGAGTGCAGCACCTTGTTTGATGTGCGGAGCAATTTCATTTTTGTAGAGTTGTGCCTGAAATTCGTCAGGTGTCAAAATCATGACGATATCAGCGCCCGCAACCGCCTCAGGTACTTCTTTAACCGTTAAACCACAGGCTTGTGCTTTGGCAACTGAGGGAGAGCCCGCACGTAAACCAACCACCACTTCAACGCCGCTGTCCTTTAAGTTGTTGGCATGGGCATGGCCTTGCGACCCGTAGCCAATGATGGCTACTTTTTTGGCTTTGATAATAGAAAGGTCGGCATCTTTATCGTAATAAACTTGCATGTGTTTTCCTGTTTTCCTGGGTGTCAATAAAAGTGATGAAAAGTACAACAAGGCGGTTTTTAACCTTTCCCTCTGTACTTAAAAAACTAACTTAAAGCGGGACAGGTATTGCTCCTTCTCCCTCAGGGAGAAGGCTGGGATGAGGGTGATTTAATAATTCCCCTCACCCAACCCTCTCCCTCTGGAGAGGGCTTTTGTCCCGTCTTAAATGTGTAGCCAAAAATTATAAATGCAATCCTTTTTCGCCGCGTGAAATACCGGTTGCCCCTGAGCGCACCACTTCAACAATGTTTTTGGCGTCGATAGCGGCGATGAATGAATCCAGTTTATCGGATGGGCCGGTTATTTCAACAATGTATGAAGTCGGTGTAACGTCGATAATTTTACCGCGAAAGATGTCTGCCACATTTTTGATTTCTTCACGGGTTTTTTCGGTGGTCTTCACCTTAACCAGCATCAGCTCGCGTTCAATATGCGCGGTATCTGCCAAATCGATTAACTTGACCACATCAATCAATTTGTTCAACTGTTTAGTGATTTGCTCAATCACGTCTTCGCTGCCGCGCGTCACCAGAGTCATGCGCGACAGAGTGGCATCTTCGGTTGCTGCAACCGTCAACGATTCTATGTTGTAACCCCGCGCAGAAAACAAGCCGGCGACGCGCGATAACGCGCCCGATTCATTTTCAATCAGAATAGAAATAATATGCTTCATTACGCTAATTCCCTATCTGTTGACGTGCCAAGGGCAACTCTTAATTTCATATCGTGATGGCCTTTACCGGCTTCAATCATCGGGTAAACGTTTTCGGTCCTATCGGTAATGAAGTCCAAAAATACCGTCCGGTCTTTGAGGGCAAAGGCTTCTTCAAGCGCTGGCCGAACGTCTTCCGGTTTTTCCACGCGAATACCGACATGACCGTAAGCTTCTGCCAACTTAACAAACTCTGGAATGGTATCCATATAGGAATGCGAATAGCGGCTTTCGTAAGTAAACTCCTGCCATTGCCGCACCATGCCCATATAGCGGTTGTTCAGGTTGATAATTTTGACTGGCGTTTTGTATTGCAAGGCGGTGGATAATTCCTGAATACACATTTGCACGCTGGCCTCGCCGGTAATACAGGCGACATCGGCATCAGGAAATGCCAGTTTAACGCCGATAGCCGCAGGCAGGCCAAAACCCATCGTGCCTAAGCCACCGGAATTAATCCAGCGACGCGGCTTGTCAAAAGGGTAATACTGCGCCGCCCACATCTGGTGTTGGCCAACATCGGACGTAATGTACGCATTACCTTTGGTTACCTGGTACAGTTGCTCAACCACATATTGGGGCTTAATCAGGTTGCTGTTGCGGTCGTAATCCAGGCAATTAATCGACTTCCATTCTTTGATTTGTTTCCACCAGGCTTCCAGGGCTTTCTTGCTAGGCTTTTTATCACTTTCCTTAATTAACTCCATCATTTGCTCAAGCGCGGGCTTAACATCGCTGACGATGGCAATGTCTACCTTAACAGTTTTGGAAATGGATGCAGGATCAATATCAATGTGGATGATTTTGGCATAAGGGCAAAACAGATCCAGCTTGCCGGTAACACGGTCATCAAAACGTGCGCCGATGGCAATAATCAAATCGCTTTCGTGCATGGCCATATTGGCTTCATAAGTCCCGTGCATACCCAACATGCCGATGAACTGCTTGTCGGTTGCAGGGAAAGCACCCAAGCCCATCAGGGTATTGGTAATCGGAAAGCCCAGAGTGTGCGTCAGCTCGGTCAATTCCTTGCTGGCATTGCCCAGCACCACGCCGCCACCGGAATAAATAATAGGGCGATGGGCAGCCGTCAACAAGTCGATCGCTTTTTTGAGTTGCCCCTTATCTGCGCTAACCGTTGGCTCATAAGAGCGGATACTGACTTTTTTGGGATATTTATAAGGCACCTTGATGTGTGGCGCGGTAATGTCTTTGGGCACATCCACCACCACAGGGCCGGGACGGCCGGTTGTGGCGACATAAAAGGCTTTCTTAATGGTTTCAGCCAGTTTGGTCACGTCTTTGACCAAATAATTATGTTTTACGCAGGGGCGGGTAATGCCGACCATGTCGACTTCCTGGAAAGCATCGCTGCCAATAACGGGCATTGATACCTGGCCGGAAATAACCACCATCGGAATGGAATCCATATACGCAGTGGCGATACCGGTGACAGCGTTGGTAGCACCGGGGCCAGATGTCACCAACACCACGCCGGGGTTTCCGGTTGCGCGTGCATAACCATCCGCCGCATGGGTGGCGCCTTGCTCATGCCTGACTAGAATGTGTTTAATATCATTCTGTTGAAACAGCGCATCATAAATATGCAATACTGCCCCACCAGGATAGCCAAAAATGAATTCTACGCCTTCGTCTTTCAGACTTTGAATCAGAATTTCTGCGCCATTTAGCTCCACGCTAATACCTCAATATACGTAAGATGATTTTTGCAATGCAGGTCAATTATATGTGTTTTTCAGTAAGCCAGCGCTTACACCCGCTTAAAACAACCTAATAAACTACAGCAAAATAAAGTTAATGCTAATTACCTAACCGGTCATTTTACTGGATTCCAGTTGAAATTGTAACGACGATATGCGCACTTTCGTTAAAAAAGTGTCGTTTGGTATAAAAAAGAAGGTGTTTTTTTGTAAAAATCGAGAAAATTACAGCCTGATTACACAAGATGGTAAAACTGCCGATTACGCAGATATAACCCACTAAAAAATCAATAAGTGCGCCATGATTATATATATCACAAAGAATTTGTTTTTTGTTTTTATTTTTGATTGTTTGTATTGACAAATTGTTGCTATTTTAATAGTATCACAGTGCGCATGAGGCGACTATAGCAATCCCTGTATTGGCGCAATGACTGGACTGTGTTATTTAAGAGCCCAAAATTTATCATTAATTTACTGATGTTACGTACCGGTAACGAACTATACAATAACTTACGACACTTTTTTGCTCTGTAAGTTATTGATTCTTTGATTCGCTACGTGACATCGGCAAAAAGCTTAGGAGTCATAACCATGAAAACCAATATTTCGCGTTTAATGTTAGTCGTGTTATTTGTCATGCCTGCTTTTGCAAATGCATCCGCTTTCAGTGGTAAAATCCAAACAATAAGAATAAATACAGGTACGAGTGCAGCCCGAGTATCCATATTAGTTGGAGCGCATGGTTCGCCATGTGCAACTTCCCAATGGTTTGCCTATGAAAATGCAAGCGTAGATCAGGGAGGTTTGTTGACCCCCGCATTTATTGATGCCGCCAATAATGGTAGAACTGTATTTATCCAAGGAACAGGCACGTGTGATACGTTTGCTGTAGAAAAGATAGACTACGTTGACTTTAAGTAAATTGGGTTTATAAGGCACTGTACAAGCCTTATGAGCCTTGCCTATTATCTGATGCAGTGTACTGGCAACGAACTATCAATTAACTTATTATGATTCTTTGCCTTGTAAGTTGTTGATTCTACCATTCATTGCGTAACATCAGTTATTTCAGTTTTTATGAGGTTCACGATCATGAACAAACGTTCAATTTTGTTTTTTCCGATAAGCGTCGCTGCTTTTGTTTTATGTTCTTCTCAAGTGCTGGCGGCAGTTCCAAAAGTTGATGGCAATGGATTGCCGGCTGTTGGCACTTGTGCACAGCCTGCAACCCTACATCATTTTGACAAGATCATTTTTACGGTAACCGATAAGTTGAGAGCAGCTATTACTACTGACCAGAACCAGCTTAACGCTCTGCCGCTTAAAACCGAACTTGACATCAAGGTAAAGGACAATCCAAGAACCGTTGCCGATCTAAAAGGCAAAATTCTTACCTTCTTAGGGGCGGCAGATTCAGTGCAAAGCAAAAACAGGTCAAAGATTCGAATCATCGATGTAGAGTATGCTGTAATTTGTGCCTTGCCTTCTGATTAAGTAATTGATTGAAGGCAGTTTGGAAAAATATTAATAAATAAAACAAGCGCATTATAAGTTAGGAACACGCACAAAATAACTTGGGCAAGTTCTTGGTGTAGGTGCGGATTTATCCGCACAATGCGAATGAATTCGCACCTACAGTTGTTCAATTTAATTCATGCACGTTCCTTAGCCGCTATGTCCTTCCAAAGGCTAAAGCCCCGCTCTGTAGCATCCTTAAGTCCTGATTTATCGATCACGTAGACATTAAAACGCCCGGTAGCAATACCACAAACGCCGGGCGAATTTTGCCGTCTGATTTTTTCATGGCTGAAAAGGCTCGTATTTGCCTCAGCTTTTTTCGCATTTGCGCAACTGAAATACCTTGTTATTTCACAGGGTTTCACGAACCATTGTCTACGTATCGGCACTCTAATAAAAATCCACGTTTTAAGAACGTGGTTTAATTTTTAATAAATTTACAAAATATATGCACAAAGCAAAAAATTGTATTAATTAATGATCTATTTTATTGACAAATATTTATTATTTTAATATATTAAAAACGCGTTGCATGGAATTATTGTTGTATTTTTTCTGTATCGGCGCAATACTTGGGTCGTGTTATTTAAAGGCCCAAATTTATCGTTATCTACTGGGGACATCATCATGAACAAACATTCAATATTATTTTTCCCGATAAGCATCGCTGCTTTTGCTTTTTCTTCTACGCTAGCACTGGCAGCAGTTCCCTCAATTGATGGGAAAGGAGTCCCTGCAGTTGCCACTTGCCCAGATCAATCGCCGGTTCTCCATTTTGATAAGATCATCTTTTCAATAGCCGCCAGTACGGCGATTAAGTTAACGGCGGCAGACCCAGCAGACCAGGCAACGCTTAGTGCATTTCCACGTAACACTGAACTGGACATCAAGGTAGCGGACGATCCCACAACCGTTGCTGACCTAAAAGGCAAAGTCCTCACATTCTTAGGGGCGATGGATACACTGAAAATTAGATCACTTATTAAAATTGTGAGTGTACAGTATGCTGTAGTTTGTGCCCAACCACTTGAAACCCCTAATTAGAGGCTGTTTGGGAAAACTCTAATAGAGCGGGGGCTATGCTACTCCAAAGATTAAAGCCATTTTCTGTCGCTTTTGGCAGCCCTGATTTATCTATTACGTAGACATTAAAACGCCCGGTAGCAATACCACAAAACGCCGGGCGAATTTTGCCATCAGATTTTTTCATGGCTGAGAAAACCCGTATTTGCCCCAGTTCTTTTCGCATTTGCGCGACTGAAATGCCTTGTGTGCCACAGGCAATGCTGCCGTCTGATTTGGCTATGGCGACTGTTTGCGGGGTCACGCCAAATTTAGGGGGAGCAGCGCACACGTTAACGCGACTTACCGCGTAAAAGGTTGCATTAGACTGTGGCTGTAAGACGCTTAGTTTTTTGGCGAATGCGTCTAACGCTTTGCCAGGCAAGGCATTGCCGGCCCTTTCTTCCACGCATCCGGTAAAATCGCTGTCCAGGCCGTAACCATAAACAATAAATTTATCGACAACACCAGTGGCTATGGCATTGCCGATGATTTTTTTAACATTGCTGGGAAATGCGCTATCGATACCATTGCCACTGTTGGCGATGTTGATTTCAACGGCATGTTTTCCTTGTTTAATGGGCAAGCTTGTTGAAAAAGCGGCTGTGCTGGCAAGCAATGTCGTTGCCAATACTACAAAACGGGCAAAAGTTTTCATTATCTCCCCTTATAAAAAATAGTAAGGTGGGTATTTTACTTGTGCAAATCATCCACCTTACGAACTTACCTTTATCACCGTACAGTCGTTGGTTCAGTACGCTATACCTACCCAACCGGGATCAACAATACCATTGCACACCACCTATTTTACAAAGGCATCTAGCAGCAGAGACAGACTGTTGCGGTGATTCGGCAGCCATCATTAACGTGTTCACAGGCGTACTTTCTGGCTTCTTAGGTACTTTAATGGATATTTCTATAAGGTCTGTTGTTTCTTCATCAGAACAGTCAAATTCTGTTGGCGTTTCTTCAGTACCATAAGGCGAAAACCGAACGACTTCACCATTTTTCCCAACAGCAATCAATAAACAAAGATTTTCGCCAAGAATTTCATGGGTAGCTTCTTTGCTCAAAAAGCGGGGTGGAACGCAATCTATCCCTTCACAGCATTTATTAGTGGTCATATTTTCTCTCAAAGAATTAAAAGTTAAAAGTAATCCGGGCAAATAACATTCGCTCGGGAAAAATATCAGGCGAACGTTGTTCATTCATCTGAAATTGGCGATCCCTGTATTTAAAATGGGTATCGAATAAGTTTTTTGCCTCGAAACTAATCAAGCCATATTGTTTTGGAAAGCGGTAGCCGATTGCAGTGTCAACCAGATAAAAACTGCTGTTGAAGTTACCGCCATAATCCGCTATTGCTCGCACCTTTTGGTTAATATAGGTGCCTTTTAATTCAGCAAAAAAACCTACCGGATAAAAAAAACGAATTTCCAGGGGGATAAAGGCGGTTTCAACAGAGCTTGGAAAATAGCCTGTATTATTTTCATTATCGTAACGGAAACTTTCAAAGCGAAACCCGGAATTAATGGCGAGATTAGCCATAGGAGTCCAATTTACATACAGCCGATATAATTCTTCCTTAGTTTTTTCGTAGTCGTTGATACCTTGTGGGATTTTTAAATCACGTTTATATGCTTCTACTCCAGCGTACAGATTATTATGTAAATGGGCATCCATGCCAATGCCATATTGCCATGCTGCTGTCCCATTTAAATCGTCAAAAAATTGGTTAAAGCCGGCAATTTGTGTCGGCTGAAGCATTTGATTATCGACAATGGCTGATTTAACAGATTTAAATACAGCGCCTCTAAACGTCAATAAATCGTTGACGCGCCAAAGAAGACCAAACTTGGGGTTTAATTCATTAACTTTTGCTTGCGCTACCGATTGTTTACCTCGGTAATGATCAAAAGACAAACCCGCAGTGACATCCAAATTATCGAATAACGTGTAATTAGAATATAAATAGCCAAAATATTGGTCTGTATTGTAGTTGGATAAGCATCGCTTGGTGGAGCATATTGGAATAGGTACTTGGAATGTAAAATCCGTATCGTTTTCGGTACGGTACATACCTCCACCTGTTATCATTCTTATATTATCGTTATGAAATATATACTGGGTTTCAACATCATAACTGGAGGTTTTTGTCAGTAAGTTTGCAAAACCAGAACCCTGTAGGATTGACTCAGTCCGATTGGCATGGATAAATGAAAATAATACATCAGAATGTTGTGCGGGCGATATTTTCATGCCGTATCTGTAGCTGTCTTGCTCTAACCGACGACGATATGTACTATCAAAATTTTCAACAAGCTTATTGCCATCTTTCTTTAGTTCTGGTTCTCCCTTAATGACTAAATCACCATGCTCTGTTTCACGGTGGCGATATTCAGCTTGCACATTGACAGTTGGAGAAATTTCGTATTGTGCAAAGGCATTATATATATTGTGTTTCAGGTCATTATTTATTCGGAAACCGTCAGTATTATAATGAAGCTGTCCGAAACTAAATGACAATTTATTGACTATTCCCGACAATGCCGCTTCGTCGCCTAGAGTATTGTTCGAACCATAAACACCCGTCGTAGTAAACCGTAAACCATTTCTTTCGAATAAGCGATTATATTCGTTGAAAGATGTTTCATTTGGACCTATTCCCTTAATAATATTCAAGTCGCTGTAAGCCAAACTGGGTTGAATGGGGTTATAGTTGAGTGGCTGCAATAATTGCGACTGTAAATGTTCGCTGGCGCGGGCTATTTCATGGCGCGGTTTCGTCGCATAACTGTCCGATAATAAACGATGCGCCGAGTAGTTACTTGGATCAGTAATGAGTGACTTCATAGCCAATCTGTTGGCAACATCATCAAAACCCAAACTGTTATAAATTCGCCCTAAACCGGCTTGCCGGGCCGCCTTATCTTTATCCAATAATAAATTGGAGCGATAAACCCCCCGATTGTCATTCAACTCAATCGCCTTCTGCATATCATGCAAAGCCTCAACCGGACGATTGGTGGTTTGTTTAAGGATGGCATCGTAAAACCAGGGCGTTGGATCTTTGCCATCCATCGTTTTGGCGATGTCAAACTCCTTGCCTGCAAACTCCTTGTTTTTCAGCTCGTAAAACGATTTGCCCAAATAACTACGCAAAATGGAATTATTAGGATCAAGGTTGACGGCAATTTCCAAATCGCTCTTGCCGTCTTCAAGCTGGCCCTGTCTAATCTTTGCCAAACCCAAGCCCAATCGGGCGATAGGATCGGACGAGTCCAGACTGATGGCCTGCTCAAAAGCTTGTTTGCCAGTATCAATGTTGCTTTGGGCAAGATCGGCAAAGCCTTTTATGGTGTGAATCCTGCCCAGATGTGGATTCAGTGCCTGTGCTTTTTGGGCAGATGCCAATGCCGCATCACGGTCACCGACCGAAAGCTGTAACTCGGAAAGCCTTGCCCACGCCAAAGCGTTGCCGGGCGCTAATTGGCTGGCTGCCTGGGCGGATTTTAAAGCATCTTCAACCTTAAACTGCGACTGGTACGCATACGACAAGGCGATATGCGCCGCATCGGATTGTGGATTTAGCGCGACAGCTTTTTGCGCTTGTCCTAATGCCACCTGATGCTGGTTTTGGGCAACGGCAATAATGGCTTGCAATGCCACAGCGGTGCTGTTGCCAGGTTCCAGCTTGAGTGCGTGGTCGATAAGCGGCTGCGCTTCGTCCAAACGCCCCACAGTCAGCAACAAGGAAGCCGTCAGTGTTGAAACGTTAGCGTCCCGTTGTGTTTCCGGTAAGCTCTCCAGCAAAGCTAATGCAGTCGATAAGTGGCCGTGCTGATAGGCGCTTAATGCCGGTTGCAGATGGGGTTGTACAGACGCTAGCTTTTGTGATTGATAATCAGCAAGGGGCGGATAATACAATGTCCATTGCACCGCGTTTTCGGGCGTTACCGTTAATGCCCGCACTTGCGGCGGCTGGTTGCGTTGCGCCTCACCGCTAAAACCCTGCTTTATCAGGATATGGCCGGCCTGGTTTTCTGCTGCCACTTCACCGTCAAAAACAGCGACCTTGGTTTTGGTAGGATCGACAGTCACCAAAAATTCGGTGCCTTTGTGGACGACATTGAGGAACGGCGTGTGTATGTCCAATTCCTGATTGTGGCGGCTCCTAAAAAAGCCGCTGCCCTCAAGCAAATTCATAAACCAGGAAGTGGACTTTAGTTTCGGTTCCGGGAAAATAAGCGTGGAGCTTTGATCCAGGGTAGCAACGGCCTGGTTGGTAAATTTCAAAACTACGCGGCTGTATCTTCCGGTGCGCACACCATCGCCGTCACACAGTGTTTCATCCTGATGGGTCGCTTCCCATTCAGAATGGCCTAACCGCTGGACATCAACCTTGCCTTGTACTGAGGCAATCTTTGCTACCCATTGCTTACACATTGGCGCGGCTTGCAAATAACAGGGTGTTATCAATACACCCACGGAAAAATAATAAATTGCCTTCTTATACATTGTTATCCGGTAGTTAGTGTTAATCAGCCCAATATCTAATAAAATCAAATGACTGACCTTTTAGACGCCCTTGTTTTATAAAAACAAAACCGCATTGGAACACGCCGAATTTACAAATGCAACAAAGCAGTAATAGTGCCGATTAGCCCTGCACAATAAGGCCATAACAGCTTCGCGGCCATAACAAACAGCAGCAATGAAAAATAGCGCTTAAGCCGCTGGGCAGAAATTTTATTGGCTAATTTCGCACCGATTGGCGCAGTAAAAATACTGGTCACGACAATTCCAAAAAAGGCTGGCAGATAGACATAGCCCACGCTCCATTCTGGCAGATATAAAACTGACCGACCGAGCAGCGCATAACTCACAGTACTGGTGATAGCGATAGGCAAGCCACAGGCACTGGCGACCGCCACCGCATTGCGCATCGGCATTTGAAAATGCACCAGAAACGGCACGATCAAAGTGCCGCCACCAATACCCAATATAGCTGACAAGCAACCTGCAACCAACCCTGCAAAACCATCTACAATTTTGGACGATGCGCTTCGTCCTGGCTTAGGCTTGTGTGCCAAAGCCAGGTTGATTGCTGCGTACAATAAGTAGACGACAAATACCAGGCGCAAGATCTCTTTGGGCGAATGATCGGCGACAATCGCGCCCAACACCGAACCCACAATAATCCCCGGCACCAAACGCAAAACTTTATCCCAAACAACCGCCCCCATACAATGGTGCGCCAATATGGATGAAATCGCGGTGCAAATGATGGTGGCCAGGGACGTGGCTATCGACATAATCATCACCAGATCAGGCGGAAAACCTTGTTGGGTGAATAATATGACCAGAACGGGCACTATGATAAGCCCGCCACCGATACCGAAAAGCCCCGCTGAAACACCGGCCACTGCCCCTAAAAATAAGCTGGCAATAAAAATTTCCGTCACATCCTTCCTCGTTGAGTTTGGTTAATTTGCCCTGAAAATCATTTGTTTGAAATGCAGATTCCTCGGCAATTTTGCGTATGTTATTCTAAGGCCTTATTCAACAAACAGGCTACCAACTTTAAACGGGACAATTGCAGTTGTAGGGTGGGCAACGCTTTTCTGCCCACGCAGGATATTCACTGCCATTAAGTTAAGAACACGGCCCCTTCTCCAAAGGGAGAAGGCTGGGATGAGGGGAAATTTAACTTGTTGATTTTATCCTCCTCACCCTAG
>SBAV01000096.1 GCA_005239965.1 Methylobacter tundripaludum | reverse complement strand
GCCGGGGCTGCCGAAGGCATTGGTAGTCGCGTAATTTTTGCCGCTTGCTTGGGCTCGGATGCCCAAAACAAGCTTTCGCAAAAATAGCGACTCTATCGAAAATTAGGCTCTTATTGGGTTTTGAGGACATGCCTGTGTTGCATCTTGGAAATTAGTCGGACTGAGAAAGTCAGCTTACTGCAAATTCGCTCTATACCAATTATTGCTTACATCAGCTCTTTTTTTCGTACTTTTTGTAGACAATCTCTTTCCATCTATTTCTTGATATTCCGCTGAAACGGCACCACCGTTGATTGCGAAACCTCAGACTGCGAATGGTTGGCATAAGTATCCCAGTCCGGTGTATAGTCTTCGGCCTGATTCCCCCAGACAAACCAGTTAGACCGTGGCCCTCGTGCAAAAAGCTCAACAAACGGCCCAGGACTACAGGCTTCTATCAAATCATATTGCTCGTCTGGCTTGCGGCTGTGTTCGCGCTTGCGGGAACAAATCATATTTTCCTGACTGCGCCCTGGCTGCAAAGTACGGGCATTTTTGCCGCGTACGCCGAACAGAATAATCTCGGTGACATTCCTAAAATAAAAGCCCACGCCGCGCCTATCCGGGCCACCGTCCTTGCGGACCTTGTACCAGACCAGATTGGTCTTGTAGGTAAAGCCCCAATGCTCCATCACTTGCATACCTTCTGCCAATAAGGCATTGGGTACCCACAGGTACAGATGCGCGGTGTCTTCAACAATGGCTTCAACCGGTAAATCCTTGATAGCCTGCAAGTTCATGGTGGGATAACGTTGCAAGCGCTTATGCTCCGGTGCCATTTTTCCGGTCCGGTTCTCAAACTGCCAGGGCGGATCGGCCAAAACCGTTGCAAATTTTTGCTTGCCCACGGCTTGCAGCAGGTCATCAGAAGCAGTCATGTTTATTCGTCCTCAACATACAATTTTTTGGATATCCCAATAATCAACAACGGACAACCTGCGCCACTGCCCCCTTCAATACGCGGCAACAACTTACCGATATGGGTCGTTGACGCGCCATAAGAAGCGCCACGGCCTAACGCTTTAAATACGTCTTGCAATTCATCACAGCGGGTAATAATGACACCGGCGCTGATGGCCCGCAGATCAAACAACAGCCGAAAATTGTTTAAATCGCGGTCAAAAAAAGGATCTTTGTTATTCCATTCGATTTCAACGGCGATGCGGTTTTTAAAACAGTCCACCTTGTGGGTTGGCGTGTCGATTTTCCGGTCATCGACAACAACCTGGGTTTTAAACTGCTTCTCCTGCCAGTGCCGGTTATAAAGATAGGAGTCGATAAATCCCGATATTTGTGATTTGCTGCCGCCAGGGTTGGTAATCCAGCTTTTGTACAAACGAAATTCCGACAGCACATCGATGATGTCTTGCCATTCTTGGGGGAAATCTTCTTTTAAGATGGCGCAGGCATGTTTCCATTCGTGTACTTCGTAATGTTCACGAATAAAATTAGGCAATAAATTAACGCCCATCAACCCGGTGGCCAAACCATTTGGCGTCCACCCAGAACATGCAAATGCAGGTGATGAACAGTCTGTCCACCGTGTTGATTACAGTTGAATACTGTCCGGTAGCCTTGTTCGGACAAGCCCTCCTGCTTGGCGATGGCGGCGGCCGTGTGCAATAATCGCCCGGCCAGCTCATTATCATCCAGATCATTCAATGTTGCTATATGGCGTTTTGGAATAATCAAAACATGCACGGGTGCCTGAGGGTTAATATCCCTGAACGCCAGCACGCTGTCATCCTCAAAAACCACATCCGGCTTGATCGCTCCAGTTGCCATCTTACAAAACAAACAATCTTTCATCATTCTCTCTATCAATGAAAATTAGTAATTACTCTGAGCCTAAAGAAATAGCACAGGATTTGACTGATATACACAGCTAAACGACAGGCATTGTCCACGGAAAACACAAAAAACACGAAAAAAATCCGTTTAAAACCGTCTTATCGGTGTCATCCGTGTGGTTCCATTACTTATTCGATTTTACGTCGGCCTTTGAACGCATGGGACAAAGTGCCGCGATCAATAAACTCCAGTTCGCCGCCCATAGGCACACCGTATGCTATTCGGCTCGCCTGTACCTTATGTTTTGCCGCCAGTTCACCAATAAAATATGCAGTTGCCTCACCTTCTAGTGTTGAATTGGTCGCCAAGATCAGTTCTTTAACGTCGCTGGTTGCTAACAGTTGTTCGAGGCTGTCAAGGCCCAATTCGTCGGGGCCTATGCCATCCAGAGGCGACAAATGCCCGTGCAGGACAAAATACCTACCACGAAATATCGCCGCCTGTTCTACCGTCCACACATCCGTCGGTGATTCAACAATACACACCGTCGTCGTATCGCGTGAGGTATCGGCACAAATTTCACACAGTGTATTTTCAGTCAGGGTACGGCACTGCTGGCAATGGCCAATTTCAGCCAAGGCTTTTAACAATATTTCGGCCAAGGCTTTGGCGTTATCCCGATTGCGCTGCAATAACTGAAAGGCCATGCGCTGTGCCGTTTTGGGGCCTACCCCTGGCAAACAGCACAAATGTTGAATAACCTGCCCCAACAGACCTTTTTTCTGCATGTTTAGAACGGCATTTGAAAACCGGGAGGAATCGGCAGCCCCGCTGTTACGGTGGCCATTTTTTCTTTTTTCATTTTGCCCACTTTATTGACGGCATCATTAATCGCTGCAGCCACCAAGTCTTCGAGCATATCCTTGTCTTCACCGACTAAAGAAGGATCTATCATGACCTTTCTGGCTTCACGTCTGCCGGTCATGATAATTTTTACCAAGCCGCCACCGGACTCCCCTTGAACCTGCATGGTAGCCAATTCTTCCTGCGCTTTTTTTAAGTCTTCCTGCATTTTTTGGGCTTGTTGCATCAAATTACCCAAGGCATTTTTCATTGTTTTTCTCCACTTTATGTTAACGAGGCTCTATAGTACCTGGTATTACCTGGGCACCGAATTGTTCTTTTAAAGCCTGGATATTGACATCCGAATGTATGGCATCAACAGCCGCCTGCTGTCTGTTTTCACGGTCTTTAAGGTTCTGTATGGCCGGTGTATCTATTGTGTTTTTTTGGGTATTAATCACCAGTTTCATCTGGTTGCCCCGATAAGCCTGCAATGCTTTTAGCAGGGTTTCTTCGGTACGGGCGCTTCGGATACTGGTAGAGTTGGGGTCAAGAATCAGCGTGCAAACCTTATCATCAATGCTCTCCAGTACACAGTTGTTGGCCAACTCTTTGCTTAGGCCGCTTAAGCGCATGGCGGCTATCATATCCACCCAATTATTTGTATGCTGAGCGGGAGCAGATTGTAATAAAGAAACCGGCGGTTCTTGTATCTGTGCTTGGTGTTCAATTGACTGGGTATAAACAGGGTTACTGGACGGCTTTGTTTGCGGTGGGTTATTAGGCTTATTTGATGCCGCTTTCTCTCCCACCTTGTCCTGCCCTTTGGCAAATTTTTGAAGGGACTCTGTGGCAGGCTTGCTGCCTGCACGGGAAACAGTTTCTACTCTCACCGGCTTAAAAGCCAGCATACGCAACATGACCATCTCAAAACCACTGCGCGGATCGGGTGCCAAATCCAGGTCTTTCTGGCCCATTAACGCGATTTGATAGTACAGTTGCACATCTTCAGGCGTGAATTGAGCCGCCAATGCACTGAGCATATCGACATCAAAATCATGGTCGATTGAGCCAGGCACAGCCTGCAACAAGGCTATACGGTGCAATACCTGCAAAATTTGGGTTAGCACATCGCCAAAATCGGGGCTTAGATCAGCAATGCTGTTTAT
>SBAV01000308.1 GCA_005239965.1 Methylobacter tundripaludum | reverse complement strand
CGTTGCTCCGCTTCTGCTTTTAATTTTTGCCAGCAGTGGGCGTCGTGTTTTTTCCAGCCTAAAAAGCCGAAATAATCGCGTAGCAGGCCTGGTGCAAAATCTGCTGCAATCATCGCACCTTCCAGCAATAATGTGCCTGAACCGCACATGGGATCGAGCAAGGTTCCGCCCTGTTTGGCGATTTCCGGCCAGCCGCTACGCAGCAACATGGCCGCTGCCAAATTTTCTTTAATCGGCGCGCTGACGCTTACATCCCGATAACCGCGGCGATGCAAGCTTTCCCCGGACAAATCCAGGCTCAGTTGTGCTGTTTCGCCATGCAAATAGACATTGATGCGAATATCGGGGCGTTCGGTATCAATATTGGGGCGTTTTTGGAATTTGCTGCGCATTTGATCGACAATAGCATCTTTAACTTTTAGAGCGCCAAAGTGGCTATTGTTAATCACTTCCGAATTCTTTACGGTAAATGTCACCGCAAAACTACCGTCGGGTTCCAGGTGTTCAAACCAATTGATTTTATAAATGCCTTGGTAAAGATCGTCTTGGCTTTTAACCGAAAACGTTTTGAGGATTAATAAAATACGATTGGCTGTCCGCGACCATAAGCAGGCTCGATAAGCCATTTCCAGATCGCCTTGAAAGGCAACGCCCGCCACCGTGGTTTTGGTGTGTGTTATGCCAAGTGATTTCAGTTCATCGGCAAGAATATCTTCCATTGCCTTGGGCGTACTGGCAAACAATTCGTAAGTAGGCATATCGATGGATTTAATGCTCAGAGAAACGGGAATAGAAAGGAATGTTTACAGCAAAAGCAAGCGGCTTTTAAATAGACAGGTTTTATTGATTTAAGCAGTAGAGACGCAAAATCTTGCGCCTCTACACTACAACAGTTAGTTAATTTTGATCAGCTCAACATCAAAAATCAACGTTTCATTAGGGCCGATAGCGCCGCCTGCGCCTGCCTCACCATAAGCCAAATCAGATGGAATATAAAAACGGTATTTAGCACCTTCTGTCATCAGTTGCACGCCTTCAGTCCAGCCAGGAATCACTTGATTTAAACCAAAAGTAATCGGTTCACCACGACCGTAAGAGCTATCAAACTCTTTGCCGTCAATCGTGGTGCCTTTGTAATGCACGGTGACTTTATCTGTTGCCGCAGGATTTTTGGTGCCGCTGCCTTTGGTTACCACTTCATACTGCAAACCACTGGCGGTAGTAACGATACCCGCTTTTTTGCCATTGGTTGCCAGAAAAGCTGCGCCTGCCGCCTTATTTTCTTCGGGTGAGCCTGCGTTGGCCATTGAAAACATAGTCAGTCCTATAAAAATAACGGTGATAATTGAAAGAAGTCGAGTTTGAATTTTTCTCACGATTTTCGCCTTTTAGATTAAGTTAAAGTATTTAGTTTATCAAAAAAAATACCGTTCCCGGCTAATTCATTTCACAGCCCGTTAATTGCCCTTGAAATAAGCTTGCACGCTTGGATACTTTGTCAGCGATTTGCATCAGCCAGGATTTATTCAAATAACTTTTGCGTTGAAAGCCACCGTGACCTTCGTGGTAAGCCAGATATAAACTTTTTACATCCCACTTAGGGACACCTAATCGCGCAGAACTGATATCACAATACCAGCCGATAAAATCGGTAGCATCAGCAAATTCATCGCGGTCCGCATCCCAATTGGCGGTGCTTTTAAGGTACTGATCCCACGTCCCATCAAGCGCTTGCGCATAACCATAAGCGGAGCTGGGTCTAAACCAGGGAATAATGCCCAGTAACCAGGCGCGCGGTGGTTGGGCATCGGCGACAAAATGCGACTCTTGGTGCATGATGGCCATTTGCACCGGAACCGGTACACCCCAGCGTTTAAAGGTGCGTTGTGCGTGGTCATACCAGCCGTTTTTTTCCCTAAACACCGAACAAATATTGTCGGTATTTTTAGGCGGCAAAGCGGCACAGGCCGTTAACAAGCTCAACGTAAGCGTTATGACAAACTTTTTCATATTATAAATTGCCAGTAAAGGTTTATATATTTAAAGCCTATAAAAATCAGTTAATCGTAAAAATACCAAATAAAAATTAATTAACCTACTATACTTTCAATCTACAGTACTACAGTAATAGCGCCACTGCAAAAGCGAAAAAAGAGGATCAGTATGAGCGTACATGTAAAACGACCTTACCGAAAAAATTTAGCGTCTTACGGCTTGATTTTTATGGGCGGCGAGGAATACAGCATTACAGTTAGGAATATTTCGTTAACAGGTGTGCTCGTAAAAATTAACCAAAAACAAAATCAAAACGATCTAAACAAAATATACAAGGAAGTGCTGGCATCATCCATTATTGATATGTACATTCCTACGTTGCGTTTGGCCGGAGAGACTGAAGCTGTTAGAGTCGATATTGAAGATGATTATCTGCTGTTGGCCCTGGAATTTAAAAATGTTTCTTACGATATCGATCGGGTACTCTACAAAAGAAAAGCTTACCGCAAAAGTATCGTCGCTCCAGGACTTATCCTATTGGACGGCGTTTATCGGGAATTTTTTTCGGTGAATGCCTCAGTAGATGGGTTAATGATCCGGTTGGCTGAAAGACTATCAATAGAAAATGGCTTGGTCACCGTTTTCGAGTTTAAACAATTGGAAGTGGAAGGCGAGATTACTGTCATCTGGGTTGAGCATATATCTGCCACCGAAACGCTGGTAGGTTTGCAATATCTGCATATAGGGAAAACTCCGATTAATTCTACTTTGTTAAATCAACATCGCCCTATCATGTTGAAAAAACCAATTGATTTTTAAACGCATAATCAATCGATGCTTGCCTCCTCCTGTGT
>SBAV01000082.1 GCA_005239965.1 Methylobacter tundripaludum | reverse complement strand
TCAGAAAAACCCACCCAAAATTGTTTTTCAGGCGGGTAAACTCATTTTTCCAAACAAACCAAATCAGGCAGCAGCCATGGCAGGCGCAACCACTTTCTTTTTGCCAAACATTTTGCCTAAAACGTAGTAAGTTCCCAAACCCAATAATGCCCCGCCTGCTACGGCCATACCGATAGGGTGCGCCAGAACGAAGGCTTTTGTTGCACTACCGACAGCCGCTAGAGAACCATTTGAACCTGCCGTTGTTGCTATTTCTGTTTCCATAATGCTTTCCTCAATTTAAGTTACATGAATTGTTATTATCAACGCCAGCTCAAAGTTGCGTCAAGGTAACATCTGTATACTAAGCCCAATAAATTGTTAAGTTTTGTTAAATCCTTAAGTCCTTTGAATATACAAGCAGCCGCATTCCAGTTGGGTGAATGGGAACACCATATCCCCGGCCTGTTTGGGAACCAATTTTATCTTTTTTTGTAAGCTGCACTGGCGGATGATGCCTTCCCCATCAACTACCCTCCCTTCAATCAGCACCAGATCCCCCCGGTGGATTACCACGATGTCCCCTTCCTGTAGTTCATTGAGGGCAACTTCAATTTCCGCCCCGTCATGTAAAGTCCAGACTTTGGCAAAACTGGAATCCATAACGTGGGAAAAATCAATATTGGCAAGATTTCTTGTCTGCAACAGCAAATTACGTGATCCGAAAACAAACAGGAACATAAGGGAAGCCATCAGGGGACGGCCTGTCAACAATGTCCCCGCCACCCCAATCACTTCAAACATAGTTATGGGCGACTTTCGGGAAGTAGGATCTGTCTGCCGGAGGATTTTTACAAAATTGTAAGTGTTGTAACTGAGCAATGGGATACTGGCCAAGATGGCTGGCGGATAGAACCACCAGCCGGAAGCAGAACAAGCCAAGGCGTACCAGGACACACGCTGGTAATGATAAAGTTCCCCCATATCATCAAACACTTTTTCAGGTTGTGCTTTTGTCAACCGAGGCTTGTGGCTATCTGCCGCTGGTGCGGGCAAACTGATAGATTGTAAAAGCGGAGTGACCTGCCTATGCTCACGCCAAATTGCCCCCACCAATCCACTAACGAAGAGAGGAAAAAAAAAGGGAATATGGATCATAATCTTAACTCCATAAGTGGTGATATTTCATTGGTTGTGAGTGGATTATAGATAGCTTCTGACAGTTTTGATACCCTGTGCCTCTACACCTAAATTAAAAATATCCGAGGACAACAGAACCGGAACAGTGATCTCCCTTCTTCCCGCCAGAGAAGGGAAGCCACACGTTTAGTCAGTTTTTAACGTCCAGTCGGAAGGACGATCGACGGACTCTCATCTTCTTCACCGGAATTGGCCAGATTAATAATAAACATGAGGAACGAGAACGTGCTTTTGGAAGTAATGTCACGGTCGTTGATCCAATACCAATGATCATGATAAGGCACGGCTACAGCCGCATCATCAGGCTTGCTGGCACCCGCGTGGATGACTAGCAACGGGGCGATTGTCCGCCCCCCTGCATAGGTTGCTACCTTGGCTGGTGCGGCTCTGGTCTCGGTTATGTGCTGCATGGGCACTTTGATAGAACCGGACAGATCGACCAGCACATCCATAACCGAGCGCGTCAAAAAAGCAATTTCTTTTTGGCTAGACGGTATAGCACCGTAAACGACACTAAAATCCAGCGTATTAGGATCAAGATTAAGCAGCATGCGTAACTCATCGAGTTTGGCGCGGCTGTCTGCATCCCTCGGTTCGTGGATGGACAGTACGACGGTATCCTTGCCATCTACTGAGCTGACGCGCAATCCTATACTGTTATTGGCCTGCAATGCGGAAATCAGGTCAAGAATCCGATAAAAACCGGCGTCCACAGGTGTTTCATTGTCCAGGCCGAAATGATTTTGCCGGCCATTGATCGCGTGCACGGTAAGCCTTAGAATCATTTCCGCCGAATAACCCGCCTGCAGCAGGCCGGCAATGGAAGCAGTTGGCATCGGCGTCATCATTTGTTTGCCGAACTGGGCTCCTCCCATTGGGGCGTAAGTAACGGTGGGTGAGGTCATGTATTCAACTTCACCACCGAAAGAACCTATCCAAGCAAGCGGATTAACGGCATCGTCCCACGACGCATTCGCGTTCATCAGGGTCCTCACACTGTTCGTGTCGATCACCGATTGCACAGTCAGGAATATCGGCACATCGCCATAGCGTAATTTGACCACGTTCAGCAGCATTTGGCTCTTCCAGGACTCACCAATCGCCGCCGTATAATTGAAACGGTTTTTGACCAGCTTGTCAGAGCCAAAATGTGAGCAGCCCGTTAATAACACCAGTGGCACCAGCCCTAACGCAAGTTTCGTTATTTTCATTTTTTATTTCCTTTAAGGTTAAGTGTTGTAGTTTTATAGGTTTCCAAGCAACAATCGATTCGTTAGCGACGTTATCAACTGTGTTGCTCCACTGTTTCTTTGGTTTTGCCCGCTAAACTTTCCTTCAATACTTGTTGGAAATGTTCCCGCTGTTGCTTGCCATCGAAATCCTGCAGAGCCCCTCCTGCCTCAAAGTGCCTAATGAATACTTGCCCGGTAGCATAAATCACCGCGCCTGCTGTTGCTGACAGACTGACCCCACCGCCCAGTGTGCCAATTCCTGGAATCACTTTCGTCAGGCTGCTTAGCCACATAAGCGCAGTGGTTGGCAGTGAACCACTGAGCAGCACAACCAGTGTTGATTTACCACGTTCCTTGTTGAACTCAACCCCATAGAGGGCACTCAGGCTGTGCAACAGATTAAGTTGAATACCCGTCAGTGCCGCCACATCCAACACCGGAACGGGTACGGTACTCAGTGCCATACCAGCAAGCATATGTTTCCTGACCATCCCTTGGGCGTGCCCGTATTTGCTGTCGTCAGTTACTTCTGTCTTTGCAATCAATGGGCTTGGTTCAGGCTGAGTCGACAATGGTTGAGGTTGTTCCTGTTCTTCTGTTGGCTTGTCATCCTGCGCTTTCTTCTTCCAAAAGGTAATGTTGGCAAATTTACGGATTGACTGGGCAAGAACTGCCGGCTGCTGTTCGGGCTTTGCCATCAAGGCACTATCATCTTCTGCTGTTTCAGCCGCTGGGCTTGGTTCAGGATGATCCTGTAAAGGGTTCATCTGTTCCTGTCCTTTGTCAGGTTCATTACCCTGCTTTTTCTTTTTCCAAGAGGCGATGCTGGTAAACTTGCTGATTGACTGGGCGAAAATGGCTGGCCGCTGTTGCGGTTTTGCCATCAAGGAGCCATCTTCTGCTGTTTCAACCACTGGATTTGGTTCAGGACGATCCGGTAACGTGTGGGGCTGTCCCTCTCCAGACTTGTTATCAGATTTTGTCTTTTTCCAGGAAATGATTTTGGCAAACTTGTTGGCTTGGCGGGAGAGAGAAATTGGTTGCGGCTCTGGCTTTGTCACCTGAACCCGGTCTTCTAGCGTTTGAGATTGTGCTGGTTCTTCATCTTTGTCATCATGCGCTTCTTTTTTACAAGAAATGATATTGTCGGCGGGAACAACCGGCTGCTGTTCTGATTTTTCCACCGGAAGTTCGTTTTCTGCTGTCTCAATGGCTGAGTTTGGCTCAGGGAGAATTGCTAACGGCTGAGACGGCTCTTGTTCTACTGGCTTAACCCATTCCTTTTCTACGGCGTGTACCGGCATCCCTTCAGCTTTAGACAGGCTGACCGCTTCGCCAATTAGCATCGCCCGTTTTTCCTGCAAACGATTGAGGATGTAATCAACATGTGTACACAATGAATAAAAAACTGGCATGTGCGACAGCGGTACTGAACCTTGCTTGGCCAGCTTCCCGTGCAGCCGTGTTAATCGGGTAATTTCCTGATCAATGACAGCAAGGTCAAAACTGTCCAACTGGCGAGCTACTTGATGCAACTCTTTGTACCCGCGGTAGATTCTGGAACGAATGTGCCATTGGTAAAGAGATCGGCTCCCCTTTACCAACAGTAACATTAATATCAGTAATGGGATAAGTATGATTTCGAGCGGATCCAGCTTGGCAATTAACCCGAAGGGAAACATTTTTTTCAGCCAAGAAGTACCCTGCAACAGGTACTGTTTGGCAGTAATTTGAATTGGAATTTCCAATTGTTGAAGAGGAGGAGTTTTCTGGTTTTTTTTAGCGGGGCGTTGTTATCAGCCTTGATACCGATATCATCGGACTGTTGCGGTTCGTGAACCTGGGTGCCGCCACCTTCTTTAGAAGAATCCCCCACCTTGCCGCTGGTAGTGATGTGCAGCTCTTTAAGGACAGATGCCGGGACAAACTGATAGGCCACATAGACGCCAATACTTAGGACAATAATGATCGGCAACCATATTTTACAGAATCCACACTTCATGTCATGACATCTGGGAATCGAAGAATTTTTTACTTTAGCATTTCCCTTGAAAAAAAAATGTTAAGAAATGTTAAGTTTGATTGTGTTCTTAACGATGTTTGCCTATGTAATTTCGTAAATCCCGTTTGGCGCAGAGTGATACAATCAGTTAACCCGCAAAAAATACTCCCCGTTAATTTTATCTGAATAAAGATGAATGAGCAGGTAATGGTTTATTTGTTCTTCTCACATCCACCCTCGCCCAGCAAAAGAAAGTGTCAACAATGAGCCAGTCAGCGATCCTGAACAGGCGTTTCAACCGACTTACGCTTAGGTTTTAGTCAGCAGGGGGCGGCGTCTCAGTATTGGCCGGGAGACGTAGCCCTGCCGGAGGGAATAGTCTTAGCTTAACCTGCAAAATCCTCAAACGCCACATCGTCATAAATCGCTTGCACTCCATATTGGCCGGGAAGCTTATCCAGCGTTAACATCTGTTCCGGCGAGCTGGCCGTGTGTAATATCCAGTCATGATGACTGCTGCGTGTGAAGCAATCAATCGCCATGCTTTGGCTATCGATTAACCAGTAATGCTGTAAGCTATCGAGCTGGCGGTAATAGGCGAATTTTTTACCCCGATCAAACGCTTCGGTAGAAGGGGACAGGACTTCGGCAATAAATATCGGGTGTTGTTTATAAAGGGTGTTGTGTTGTTCGCGTGGCTCGCAACTGACAAACACATCGGGGTAAAAAAAGGCATTGGCCGTGGCTACTTTAACTTTCATGTCGGCAATGTAGACCCGGCAAGGTGAACCCTTTAACTGTTGCCGCAGTAACAGAGCAAGATTTAAACTAATCGTCACATGTGCCTCGCTAGCGCCCGCCATAGCCCAGATTTCACCGTTTATATATTCGTTTTTATAAGTGCTTGCTTCTTCAAGTGCTAAATAGTCTTCGGCACTTAGTCGGCGTTTAAGAATCGATGACATGGCATGAGTCCTATGTGATATAGATAATCCTGTTATTCTAACTCAGGTTCAGCATTGTGCTCTGGAAAAACTCGTTTATTTAATTGCCCCACCAAGTTAATTTGATCTAAAGGATTACTCTTTTGGGTTAGTTTTTATCGTAGATATTTGCTGCCAAGCTATAAAACCACATGGGTCTGCTTAAAACGATAATAATGGCTATGACAGAATTAACTGGCACGGGCGCAATATCAATTATGAATAATCCAACTAAGCTGAGGAAACATTTTATTCTTGCGTGGTGTATGTGTTTAACGGGTTGAGGGAGAGGTAGTTTGGCGTACAGGTTACAAATAAGCTCCCAAAACCATTGCGGCCTCATTAACACCACATACATACCAATTAAACAAGTGACGGAAATAGGCCCAAAGCCGATAATTGCAAAAATGGCAAAGACTGAGAGACATTTAATTTGTGTTAAATTCATAATAATACATACAGCATTTTCATTTTAAATCAGTTACTAAGTTATATTGAACTTGCACCTGGACAATTTGCCCAATTATCTATTGGTCAACAAATATTTGGAGG
>SBAV01000093.1 GCA_005239965.1 Methylobacter tundripaludum | reverse complement strand
TTGTCGGGTATATTTTTGACCAATGTGAGACCTACGAGGTTTTTAAAACCTCGTAGGTCTTTGCAGCACCCGACATTATTAATGTTGACTGAGTACTAGCTTTCTTTTTACAGACTTTCAGGCTATCCATTAAGACGGTACAATCAATAAGGTTTAACTGTTCGCCCTGAGTTTATCGAAGGACGGCGGTTATTTTCCAAAGTGTACAAGAGCCGCTCATGGTTTGACAGACTCACCACGAAGGGGCTTAACCAGTTTACGTGGGTAATCGGCTTTCCTTCGCATTGATAAAACCAACTTGTTCCATCTTAAATGGAAAGCCGATATCAAAGATTGCTTACGATTGTGCGTATTTTGCCGTTGTTTGTCCGTGGCAAACTGTCCATTTCAATAACATGCACGTCCATATCCCAGCCTACCCGCCCCCTGATGTTGCTGATTAAACAGTTGCGGGTTTCTTGAGTCAGCGGTTGGTGAGCGACCGGTACTACGCGGATCTCAATGCTATCCAGGGCATTTTGCACAATTTGTGCCTCAGCAATTTCTGATAAGCCGTTGTAGATAGGATCGATGAGACCAATTGTCCGACCATCGGAGGTTTTGATGACATCGTTCATTCGTCCCAGCACACGCTTGACACGCCTGAATGGACGCTTGCAGGCGCAAGGAGCACCACTGGTTTCAGGTTCAATTAAATCGCCTGTCGCGTAACGAATTAAGGGCATAAGATGATTGATAAAACCGGTGCCAATAATTTCACAGAGTCCGTTGTTTTGGGGTGTGCCAAATTCTGTGTAGCCGTAATCTTCCATAATATGGTAATGCCCGTATTCGCAAGTACCGATTGCTGTAACGCGCTCAGAGCCACCATACCAGTCAAAAACCTTAACGCTAAACGTCGTTTCTATGCGCTCTCGCTGTTCTTGCGTTAGCGTCTCGGATGATGTCATGATACTTTTTAATGATTTGATCCGTATGCACTGACCGCGCTGCCACAGCCAGTTTGCCAAATAGCCAATCGAAGAGGGATAGGCTTGAATCAAAACAGGGTCAAATTTGCGCAACGCTTCAAGATAAGCTAATGCGTTGCGTTCAGAAAGATGATAAGACGACATGCGCAATGTGTTTGCACAGCGATCCAGGCGCCAGAACGGTGTTTTTCTGAACAGTGGCTCAGGCACGATCAAATCACCACGTAACCAAGCCATTCTTTGGCCTTTTTGATAATTTGCCCAGTGCATTTGTCGCCAGACAAAGGCGTTTTCTCTATTTATCGAGGAAAAAGTTTTATACAGCGTGAGTGGCGTTCCGGTCGTGCCGCTGGTTTTGCTTGAAAAACGTCGATAACGACTGATGTCCGTAGCGATAAATGCGGCAGGATTATTAATGATGTCGTATTTATGCAGTAGCGAATAGCGTTCAAGACACTGGATCGGATCGCCGATTTCTAACGGGAAGTGATGATAATGCTGACGGTAGTAAGGCACAACAGTTTGTGCGTGATGCAGAATGGTGCGCAATTGTTCAGTACACCAGTGATGGAGTTGTTCAGGATGCCAGTATTGGCGTGCTTCTGTTTCTGCGAATAGCGCCTCAAAAACTGCGCCTTCGCGTACCGTTTTTTGAACGCCACTCCATGCGGAAATCAATAATTCTTGAATAAAAACAGGGGAGTGGCGGTAAAGTGCCGATGTATACATGCGTTTATAACACCAGAGGGTTAAAGGGCGCGTTACAAGTAACCGGTGCTTTGTCGGGATATTTAATCATGTTGATTTCAATGACTTACATTGCGTGTTGTGTTACTAGAAAAGTAGAAGAGCAAACTGTAACTGTCAATGTGGGTAGGCACACAAAAGCGAAATGCTGTTTTCTTTTGTGCATTGGATTAGAATGGCTTTTTTCTAAGGTACGAGCGCCAACATCATGAGGAAAGCTAGCTATACGACGTTTATTTACGCTGCATTACCTTGTGAGGCCAAGCCGTTAGTCGATCACTTCAAATTAAAGAAAGATCTTTCAATCAAGGTATTCACGGTTTATTGCCAGGATGGTATGTGTCTGACGGTGACTGGCATTGGTAAAAACGTCATGGCGGCGGCTGTAGCTTATACGCAAGCCTTGTTCGCAGGCGATGCTCCGTGTGTTTTATTGAATATCGGTATTGCAGGGCACAAGAATTACGTTGTGGGGCAACTGTGTTTGGTTGATAAAATCAGCGATGTCGACAGTGGTAAAAATTATTACCCCCCTTTAGTTTTTAATACGTCGTGTTGCACCGCCCCTATTCAAACGGTGTCCAAGCCTGTACTTGAGTATGATGATGCCTGCCTTTGCGACATGGAGGCCTCGGCGTTTTATGAAACGGCAATGAGATTTACCACAGCGGAGCTTATCCAATGCTTGAAAGTTGTTTCAGATAACAAAACATCGCCGGTGGGCAATATTCATCCGCAGCAGGTTTCACATTTAATTGCCGCGCATATTCCTGCGATTGGAATGGTGCTGGCAGAATTACAGCAGCTTGCAAAGGTAATCAGTACGCCGGAGTCGACGTTGTTTGCGCAATGGCTGGAACGCTACCGTTTTACTGCGAGTGAGCGGATGCAATTAAAAAACCAGTTATGCCGCTGGCGGGTACTGACCAATAATCAAGCGCTTGATGTTTCAGGAATACCGCTGGGCACTGGCAAAGACGTATTACAGTGGCTAGAGCAAAAAATCACGCAACTTGCTTTTGGTTTGTGAAGTCAAAAACCTCCGGCAAAGCCGGAGACTTGAAATGTGAACCACTTGTGAGATAACACCCCCACCTGCACAAGAAAAAAAGTGCTTTTTTTTAAAATTCAGGACTGACGCGGGATATAGCGGAACATGCCTGAATTGCCCATTTTGCACAAACTGCTAAATTTTTAAAAAAAACCGAAAGTTTCTCATTTTATTTTGCACGGTTTTTTTAATTTTCCCCTTCCCTTTCTTTTAATTTGGCAACTACCGAAGCCATGCTTTTTTTGCTTAATATCGTCTAAAACCGCCATTTTTTGGCTTTCCGTAAGACCTTCCAGCAGTTTTTCTGCATTTGGTATGTCAATAACACCCCCATTAACACCAGCCCGGAAGTCACACTTATTATAGATGCGTCGAGCAGAAAGCTGGTGGGCTGGGCGTTCAGCCTGTCAGAAAACCAGATCGCCGTGGGCGAATCGCTCGGCAATGCCATGATAAAACACGGCAAGCCATTGATTTATTACTCTGATAACGGCTCAGAGCAAACCGCCAAAAGCCTGGACTGCCAAATCGGCGGCATGATGGCGCGGTTAGGCGTTGAGCACCAAACCGGCACGCCCGGAAACCCGCATTATTGAGGGCGTTTGGGACATCACCACCATTAAAGTGGCGAAAACCTACCACATCTTCCAAGGCACTGGCATGGACAAGCTCGACTTTGGCTTTTTACGCTGTAGCCGCTAGTTGATCCAACAGGGTTTCACAATCCTGCCGGGATAATTCGAACCGGTCGTTGCCTGGCTTTGAGTT
>SBAV01000338.1 GCA_005239965.1 Methylobacter tundripaludum | reverse complement strand
GTGGACGGTTATAGGTGCCATTAATTCAAAAAATGGATGGTTCAAGCTTGGACTTACGGACGTATTTTTATCAAGTCGAACAAAATATAGAGTTGGATACAGGCTTTTAAGTGCGGTAACGCATCCTGAAATTGGTAAAAATCACTGCATTTCTATTAAACCAGTTTTTTTTGGTGATTACTCAGAATTTAAGGAATCACTGAAAGCTATTATGTGTAGCGGCAATTCCATTGGAGGTATATTGAAAATATTTAGAAATTTTAAATTTAGAGATATTATTTCATCATTGTTTATATTACTGAATGAGAAATTAGGTTTTGGTGCTTATGTAAAAAAAGCACTGGTATTCTGTTATCTTGAACAACCTATTAGAAAAAATTCTTGTGTAACAATTTCAAATACCATAGAGGATACCGGTAGAATGGTTCCGGTAATAAATTGGATAGTTGGCACTGAAGAATTGGAGTCAGTAAAAACTATTGCAGACTGTTTGTCTGATACGTTTTCAAACTCGGATGATTTTTATTTTTCATCAAATAATATTTCAATTCAAGAGATGTCTAGTGGAGCTCATCATGCTGGCACTATGCGAATCGGCGATAATGCACAAGAAGGGGTAGTAGATGGGAATCTACGTGTATTTGGAACAAAGAATCTCTATGTTTGCGACCTATCAATTTTGCCTAATTATGGAAATTCAAATCCAACATACACGCTTGCAGCCTTCTCGGCGAGATTGGCAAATTACCTAATTGCAACTCAGAAAAATGATCTAGCCCATCAAAATGGGATTTCAGAATAAATATGTGTGGCATTGTAGGGCTAGTATCTCCTTGTGAAAAATTAAACAACTCAGTAGAAAGTTCTCTGAATGTATTGTACTTATTCAGACCCCCACCTTAAAATTCCTTCTCCTCCGGGAGAAGGCTAGGATGAGGGGTATAAAATTAGCAGGGGTCTGAATAATTACATGTATTGAGGCATCGTGGCTTCGATAATTAAATCTAAAGATCAACAAGTAATTCTAGATCATAGATGTTTATCTGTTTTATATTTATCTGCTGCATTATATCAACCGATGATTAGTACATATGAGCGTTGTTTCATCATATTTAACGGCGAAGTTATACTCCCATCCTACTTTGAAACCGCACACTTTTGAAATGGTTGTATGTCACGCTAATTCTTGGTTAAAGGGATTTTTAAAAGTGGGCGATTTGTCGCTAAGATGGGAGTAATTAGTTTGTGTAACAGACATTATTCTGTCTTTTTATTTTAAGAGCAATGTAGTAATGAGTTTTATCTGGCGAAAATATTCTACCTCATGGTTTCAAATGCCTACTTTGATGGAGGCACCCATAAAAAAAGACGTTGTATATGGAGCTATTATCTCTGTATGCGCAAGTATTTTCGTTGCTATTCTGTTTGTCGGAGCTCAAAACTACGCTAATTTTTTCTTTGGAGTGCTGTTGTTTAGTATGATTGGTCATGCGGCACTTTCATATTATTGGTTTCGAGGCAATATTCTGATTTTTTTTAGATACTTCCTGTTGTTTCTCCCAATATTTATTACGGTATTAGCATGGTGGATATGGGAAGGGGAGGTATTAACTGCGCCTTTCGGTACAGAGTATCAAACTACCGAGTCTACTTTATTGCTAGTTACATGTGGTTTTCTCTCACTAATGGGGTGTACGTCCGGTTGGTTAGTCGCTTTTCGAGGATATAGCTCAAATCGCGGTGATCTTCGAGCATCTATAATTAAAGAAAAGACATTACTTTTTAAGGTTGGTGCGTTTTTAACCTTAGCTTTTGGTTTGCTATACGTCATCCAGGTTGGCGGAACACTTTCGGCTGGACAGGCATACGCCACTGGATCAGGGCAAGGTTTAGGTGTTGAGTTTGGGGTATTTAACATCTTTCAGCAAATTGGAGTTAGTTTGCTGATTTTGTTAGCAGCTATTTTTGTTGAAAAACGACTAAGGCTTTATTTGATTATCGGAATAAGCCTGTTTATAGGGATTATGGCAGGGAGCCGTGCTGATTATTTGCCACCGTTAATGATAATCTCATTTTATTTTTGGTCGTTACGTAAACAGTTAAGGCACAACAATACACAGATAAAGAGAGCATCGGTTGATATTAAGAAGTTTATATTATTAGCGTTACTAGGAGTATTTGGTTTTATTACGGCATCTGGCGTGGCTATTTGGAGGTCATCGCCGGAATTGTCTATAATAGATACTGTTAATATTTTGATTATTAAAGGCCCAGAATTAATATTAAATGATTCAAACTATGGACATCGTATGATTTATATTGAAACAGGAAATATGTCAATCGGTGGGATGTATGGTTTGATTGAGAATACACGGCGAGATGGATTTTTATGGGGGGCGACATACGTAGATTATATATTCCGTACCCCCCCTGCTTTTTTGGGGGTGAAACGCCCCGAAGACCTTGCATATAGAACAGGTGTTGGTGATACCTTAATGAGTCAAGGCGGAACGTTTGAACCCGCAGAGGCTTTTGTGAATTTTGGGCTGTTAGGTTGTTTCGTGGTTTCATTTATACTGTCTTATTTCATGGCTTTTTTATTGAAAGCTGCTAATAAGAATGGGAGTATTTTTTATGCTAGCTGGTATTTAGTATTCGGATTGTTGGGGTTTCGAGACATTTGGTATCAAACGTTTGGTTACTTTCGGCTTGCGACCATTTATTTGCTGTTGTATGTATTTTTGTTGCTTTTTAGACCCACTTTAATTAAAGGTAAGTGAGTTTTTAATATACTGAAATTAAATAAGTATTTTATCGTTGAAGCTGTATTGAATGAGATTTTGGAGAGCTAATAATTAATGTGCGGCATATATGGCATAGCAAAGCGAAATTCGGTAGTTAACGCAAACTCGCTAAAACATCAACGCGACATGCTTACGCACCGTGGCCCCGATGACGCAGGTTTGTGGATAAGTCTAGATTCCAGAGTGGGATTTGGACATCGTCGTCTTGCAGTGATTGATCTTTCTCCGGCAGGGCATCAACCTATGGTGAGCGAAGAGGGTTGCTGCGTAATCGTGTTCAACGGTGAAATTTATAATTTTCGCGAGCTTAAGAGCGAATTGCAGTGCTTGGGTTTTCATTTTCACAGTGACAGCGACACTGAAGTGATGCTGGTTGCTTATCGGGCTTGGGGCGATGCCTGTATTAACCGTTTCAATGGTATGTTTGCCTTTGTTATTTATGATCGAGGCAGCGATAGCAACCCACCGAGCTTGTTTTTTGCCCGTGACCGTACTGGGAAAAAACCGTTTTATTATTTTTATGACGGACGGGAATTTGAGTTTGCGTCTGAACTCAAAGCCATTTCGCATACCGATGAAGTGTCGCTGATTGCACTTAATTATTATCTGGCGCTTGGTTACATTCCGGATGAGCAGTGTTTTATTGAAGGTATCAAAAAACTGCCACCAGCTCATGCAGGACGATTAAACTTAACTACGTTTGATTTAACTATTTGGCAATACTGGCAATTACCTGCCAATTGTCCGAATCCATCGGCCAGCGGTGAAGAATTGGCCGATGAAGCTGAGGCGTTATTAAACGATGCAGTTTCATTGCGGATGGTAAGCGATGTGCCGCTGGGCGTGTTGCTCAGTGGTGGCTTAGATTCGAGCCTCATCGCAGCTTTTGCGGCGCGGCAATCGGTTTCCCCGATTAAAACCTTTACGCTGTCTTTGCCAGGTAGCAAGCTGGACGAAGCATCCTATGCACAATGTGTGGCTAATCATCTATCCACCGATCATCACGTCTTGGAATTGGCGATGCCCTCATTGGGTGATCTTGACGAAATTGCGCCTTTGATTGATGAACCGCTTGCGGATTCTTCGCTGATCCCTTCTTATCTCATTTCGAAACTAACCCGCCAACACGTTACAGTAGTTTTAGGTGGTGATGGTGGAGATGAATTATTTGGTGGGTATTCAGAATATTCTTTTGCGCTTGCCAAACAACAGCAGCTAGGTTGGATGCCGCGGTCATTACTATTTAGGCTGAGTCAGGTAGCAGGTTTTTTCCCCGCTGGTGTCAGAGGACGCAATCGTTTGGCATCACTACGTGGTGGTGCATTGGAGCAGCAAATATGGGGTTCGCCGTATTTCGATATCACACTACGTAAACAGCTATTTAATTTAGATTACCAGCAAGAATTGAATGAACAGATTGAAGAACCCGAACGATTTTTACTTAATTTGTTTAACACGGGTAAGGACGCGGTCGATTGCATGACGCGTGCTCATTTTGGCAGTATTTTGCCGGATGACTTTTTGATGAAGGTGGATCGGGCTAGTATGGCAGTCAGTTTGGAAGCACGTACCCCATTTCTTGATTATCGCTTAGTGGAATTTGCTTTCTCAAAAATACCCAGCAACTGGAAGGTACAGGGCAGTGAGACAAGACGGGTAGAGCAGATTCTCGCTAGACGATTTCTGCCTGCTCAATTGGACACCAAACGCAAGCAAGGCTTTTCCATTCCGCTAGATGACTGGATGAGAGCCGATAAATGCGAGATGGTTAGAAATTATATGCCGTATCTCCCTGACTGCATTAATCGCAGTGAAATAGAAAAACTTATGACCGGTTTATTCCGTGGACGGGCAAATGGCGCACGACTTTACGCCTTGCTAGTGCTCGGCATTGCCATGAAAAATAAAGGGCAGTAACTATGCAACCAAAAATATCAGTCTGTATTCCCGCTTATAACCGTGCAGAGGTGTTGCCTGAATTGCTGGATACAATTTTTTCGCAAGATTTTGACGATTTTGAAATTGTTATTTGTGAAGACCGTTCGCCGCAACGTACACAAATTTCTGAAGTAGTTAGTCGATACAGCATTATTCGACCAAGGTTGATTCGCTATTTTGAAAACGAACAAAATCTGGGTTACGACGGAAACTTGCGGAACTTGATTGAAAAATCACAAGGTGAGTATTGCCTGTTTATGGGCAATGACGATTTGATGTGCGAGGGTGCGCTGGCGAAGGTGGCCGCTACACTTAATCGTCATCCTAATATTGGTGTGCTGCTCCGTAGTTACGCTGCCTTCGACGGTTTACCAGGCAATATCGTTCAAACCTTTCGTTACTTCGATCGAGAGCTATTCTTTCCGGCTGGGGTAGAGACAATCAGTACCATATACCGTCGATCCGTAGTAATACCGGGTATGGTTATTCACAGGCAAGCAGCGCTTCAATGGACAACCAATCGGTTCGATGGCATCTTGTTGTATCAGCTCTATTTAGTGGCCAATATTCTAGTGGATATGAATGCAGTTTATCTTCCGGATGTCATCGTACTTTACCGTAATGGGGGCGTACCTGATTTTGGCAACAGTGCTGCAGAGCAAGGTAAGTTTCAGCCCAAAGAACAAACTCCGGAGTCATCAGTACATTTCATGCAAGGTATGCTTGATATTGCACTCTATGTAGAGCAGTCACGCAACGTCGCAATTTTTAAACCGATATTGCGAGACATCGCTAATTACTCTTATCCAATTCTGGCCATTCAAGCAAAAAAACCACTGGGCGTGTTTTTAAAGTATGGCTGGTCGCTGGCGCGATTAGGTTTGGCACGTTATCCGTTATTCCATATTTGGCTTATTGCTATTTTAGTTTTAGGTACCCAGCGGGTCGATCACTTGATTGTATGGATTAAGAAACGATTGGGGCATACACCAAGTATTGGAAATGTTTATCGGGGTGAAGCGCGGTGAAAATTCTGATTGCGGGTGATTGGCACTCTGAACTTCACGAAGAGGCTGTCTTTAATGCGTTTAAAGTATTGGGGCATGAGGTATTAAAATTCGCTTGGCACGATTATTTTACGCCAAGCAATCGCAGTATAGATACATTCAACAAAAAAATTCAAAATCGATTTATTACTGGCCCGATTATCCAAAGGTTAAATCGAGATTTAATTAAGGCGGTGGTAGATTTTTTTCCTGATATGGTTTTTGTTTATCGGGGCACACATATTACTGCTGGTACGTTGAAAAAAATTAAGCAGCAACTGCCACTAACAACGTTGGTGGGATACAACAATGATGATCCTTTTGCAAAAGGCCATCCTTATTCCTTATGGCGACATTTTTTCAAGGCTGTACCCGAATATGATTTGATGCTGGCTTATCGGCATCACAATTTGGATGATTTTCTTCGAATCGGCGCTAAGCGTGTAGAACTATTGCGTTCTTGGTATTTTCCTGAACGTAACCACCCAGTCAGTCTTTCTGCCGAAGACAAAATAAAATATGAGTGTGACGTGGTGTTTATTGGCCATTATGAAGCTGACAATAGAAAACAGTATCTGGAAGAGTTGGTTCGGGAAGGTTTCAAACTGAGATTATTTGGTCCAGGTTACGACTGGGATCCTGTGCTTAAAAATTCGTCAAATCTATATTCATTTATCCCTATACATTTAGTTTGGGGGGATGAGTACAACAAGGCATTGTGTGGCGCAAAAGTGGCATTGTGCTTCTTGTCTAAACTCAATCGAGATACATACACTCGGCGCTGTTTTGAAATACCAGCGACTGGAACACTGATGCTTTCAGAATATACAGATGATCTTGCCAGCTTATATAAAGAAGGTGAAGAGGCAGATTATTTTCGAACTAAAGATGAATTGATTGAAAAAGTAAGATTGTATCTTAGAGATGATAAGCTTCGCTTGGCGGTGGCGGACAAGGGTTATCGGCGAGTTATTGCTGATGGACATGATGTGGTTTCGCGTATGAAACAGGTTCTTGCTTGGGTAACACAAAATAACCATCAACAAATAGGATAATGAAAATGAATATGTTTGAAACAACTTCTCCTAGCATGCGTTTTTTTTACGGTATAGGCATTGAGCGTATCGCTTGGTCTTTACGTCGGCTGCATTGCCCTGTTTCATCAGAGGCTTTGGTGCTGGATGTCGGTTCCGGAGGTAATCCCTACCCGCGAGCCAATGTGTTGCTCGATGCTTATGAAGATTCCGTTGAACGTTACAACGCACCAATTATTAAAGATAGGCCAATGGCTTACGGACTGGGAGAGCGAATGCCGTTTCGCGATAAGTCATTTGATTTTGTTATTGCTTCGCATGTTTTGGAACATACGGCAGATCCAGCCTCGTTTCTTAATGAATTGATGCGGATTGGCAAGGCGGGGTACATTGAAACACCGGATGCTTTTTTTGAACGAATTAATCCATTCCGTTTTCATCGGCTTGAGGTAACCGATGTAAACGGAAAAATCGTTATTTTTAAAAAACCGGAATGGCGCCCGCACAGTGAATGGGTCGATATGTATGAGCGCAAGGTCAAAGATGATCAATTTATAAACTATCTGAAAAAACATCCCGCTCCGTTTTATATGCGATTTTACTGGCAAGATAACATTGACTACGAAATCCGTAATCCTGAAATTGATGCGAACTGGCCGTTACCATCCGGTATTTCCGGCGCATCGGTACATAACAGTTTATCTATGCGTCTTAGAAACCGGCTTATTACGATTATGAGGAAGTGGTTTTCACAAACTGCGCGTAATAGAACCATCGACCTCTTGTCACTGCTGCGTTGCCCTGATTGTTACTCGACTGAATTGCAGCAATCTACGGATTTGTCTATTCAATGCAATCATTGCAACGCAAAATTTTCTGACGCACATGGTGTCCCCGTCATGTATCCACAAGGGGTACAGCCATGAGTTTTATTCGTTCATTGATTGATTTTTCTACAGCGACTATTGGACGGATGAGACGGGGACAGCGGATTAGTCCTCAAACAGATGGTAGGGATGGCTACGTTAAAATCAATCTTGGATGCGGCTTGGCAGTTGCAAAAGGCTGGACTAATGTAGATGCAAGTCTGAATGCTTTGGTTGCATCTTGGCCGAGGTCGGTACATAAATTACTTTATCGTCTATCAGGCTCCAATCGCTATTACAGTTTGGAACAATGTTGTGATTTATTAGGGAATCATGTGTTCATACACCACGATTTGTCACACAGTATCCCGCTAAAAGATCAAACTGCAGATTTCATTTATTCGTCGCATTTTTTAGAACATTTATTCAAGCGAGATGCGGAACGTTTGCTTACAGATTGCTACCGTGCCCTTAAAACGGGCGGCATTGTTAGAATTAGTATTCCAGATTTAGCTTATGCTGTTTCGCTTTATGCGCACGGAGAAAAAGAAAAAATGTTGGCAGATTACTTCTTTGTTGAAGATAAGGATAGTTTTTTGGCTATGCACAAATATATGTATGACTTCGAATTACTTAAAGCACTATTAGAGAAAATAGGTTTTTCGCAGATTGTTCGTTGTGCTTATCAAGAAGGCCGAACACCGGACATTAAGCTATTGGACAATCGACCAGAAGACTCGCTTTTTGTTGAAGCCGTTAAACCTTGATTGTACCCATAAAATTATGCGTATTTTTATCAATGCACTTTCAGCTCGATTAGGCGGTGGGCAGACGTATTTGCTGAACCTGCTTAGGCATGTACCTCAAGATGCCAGTTTGCAGGTGTTTTTACTTGTTCAGCCTTCATTTCATCTGACTGATTTGCCGGATAATGTTGTAAAGATTGAGCAAGCATCGCTTGAAAATCCATTATTGCGGGCTATTTGGGAAGAAACGCGTTTGGCCTCGCTGTTGAAACAATTAAAAATTGATTTGTTTTTTTCACCAGGCGGACTGTTGCCCAGGACATTACCTTCTGACATGCTAACCGCAGTGACTTTTCAGAATATGCTGCCTTTTGATCATGTGCAGCGGAAAAAATACCCTTATGGTTATCGGCGGCTACGTGACTGGTTATTAGAACGAGGCTTGTCTTCCTCAATGCGCCGCGCCGATTTAGTGATTTTTATTTCGGAGTTTGCCAGAGATTTTATTAAGCATGAATTAGGGTTGTTGCAAGGGCAAAGTATTGTTGTGCCGCATGGTATTCATTCCTCTTTTAGGGTTTGTTTGGATACACCCTTACCAAGGCCCGATTGGTTGCCCAAAGAAGATTATTTCCTTTATGTGTCATTTATTGACCATTACAAAGCGCAATTGGAAGTAGTTCGAGGATTCAATCTCTATCGGCAGCAAGGTGGCAAAGGTAAATTGCTGCTTGTTGGACCGGAGTACCGCCCTTACGGTGATATGGTGCGTGAGGAGATCGTTAATCTCGGTTTATCGGAGAGGGTGGTCATGGTTGGTAATGTGCCTCACGGCGAATTGCCTGCTGTGTACCAAAATGCAAAAATCAATCTATTTGCATCTTTTACTGAAAACTGTCCGAACATCCTATTGGAAATAATGGCATCTGGGCGACCTGCATTGGTGTCGAACAGAGGGCCGATGATTGAATTCGGTGGAGATGCGGTGGATTATTTTGATCCGGCAAATTCCGCTGATTTTGCTCGGCATCTTGCCGGTTTAATGGCAGACGAGGAGCGTCAAGACCGGCTTGCCGGCGCCGCAATAGATCGAGTTGCAGATTACTCATGGGAGCGGGTTGCAGGTATTACCTGGGAGGCGATTGCCAGTGTTAAATGATGAACAGAAAATACACCACACAAAAAACTATCTAGTATCTTTCTAACCAGAATTTCTACGCAATATTTGATTTTTATAACCCATTGACTTTAATTGCATAAAAAATTTTTTAGTTTCAAACTTATTAAATTATTGTAATTATTCAGACCCCTACCTTAAATTCCCTCTCCCTGTTGGGGAGAGGGTTAGGGTGAGGGGTTAAAAACCGGAGGGGTCTGAATAATTACAAATTATTAATCTAATTAAATCGGTGTATTACAGAATAATTAGAACATCCCATATTAATTGGAAATAGAATAATTGCAGCCAACACACTAGAGGATAAAGCGATGGCTTTACAACCAAAATCTGAATCTGAAGGTATTTGCATGACCGAAGCAGAATATTTGGTAAGCGAACCGCATTCAGAGACAAAGCGTGAATATATTGACGGTCGCGCTTATGCAATGGCCGGTGCAACCAGAAATCATCTCCGTATATCAGCCAACGTTCTGGGTGAATTTAGAAATCATTTGAAAGGTACACCCTGTGAGGCAGTACAATCTGACTTGAAAGTAAAACTGTCAAAAGACTACGTATATCCTGATGTGGTGGTTGACTGTAATAACACGAATAAAGATGGATTAACTGATAACCCGATAATTATCGTTGAAGTGTTGTCTAAATCGACCAGAAAGCGTGATCTTACAATAAAGCTTATTCAATACATTAACTTACCTTCCTTGCAGGAATGTGTATTGATAGAGCAGGATATTGTTCGCGTGCAGGTCCTTCGTAAAAAGAATGCTTGGAAACTGGAAGAATATAGCCTGGGTGATTCAATAACTTTTGAATCTATTGAATTGACGCTCACGGTCGAAGACATTTATGAACGCGTTGACAATAACGAGATAAATGAATTCAGGCAAGAAAAACTTGAAGTTTCCCCGTAAGTGCAGCACTGCCATTAAGTTAACGAAAAAAGTC
>SBAV01000080.1 GCA_005239965.1 Methylobacter tundripaludum | reverse complement strand
GGGTTACAGTGTAATTTTGGTTCTTTGGGATTTCGAATGAAAGCCAACCCAATGAATATCATGCAAATTGTGCATAACCGCCGAGATCAAGCGTCAGACGCTGAAAGAGATGGGTAAGATTGACCATCCCATCGTTAGTTTTTTGGGATTTCATGCAAGATCCCAAAGAGCCGAAATTTTCTTTTATTTCATTTTGATTAATCGATAACATGACAACCCAAACAAACTCATCACTTCCCGTAGATGTCGAAGCCGGGCAGCGTTATTCCTGGTGCAGTTGCGGTTTTAGCCAAGCCTTGCCTCTATGCGATCATTCCCACCGTCAATATTCCGAGAAAAAATCCGTGAAATTTATTGCCGAAAAAACTGAAACCATACACTTATGTGGCTGTCCGGAAACCACAATTCCCCCTTATTGCGACAACAGCAAGCAATGTAAAAAAGACTAATATGGCCATCGAAATTGAACATAAGTTTTTAGTGGCCAACGACGATTGGCGAGCGCATGTCAATGGCTCCGTGAATTATAAACAGGGTTATTTAAGCTCGGAAGCTACCAGTTCAATCAGAGTGAGAATCAGTGATGAGCGTGCCTGGTTAAATATCAAAAGTGCTACTATTGGCACACAAAGACACGAATATGAATATGAGATACCCCTGTCGGATGCCAACGAGATACTCAATACGCTGTGCAAAAAGCCGTTAATAGAAAAAACCCGTTATTTTGTTAAGAACAACCAAAACATCTGGGAAATAGATGAGTTTTATGGCGACAATCAAGGCCTGGTGGTCGCCGAAATAGAGCTGGCCGCCACAGACATAGTCTTTGAAAAACCGCATTGGCTAGGGCCGGAAGTCACTCACGATTTGCGTTATTACAACAACAATCTTGTTATTCACCCTTACTCAGCATGGCTTAAGGACTAATCTTTCCTGCCCTATTGCAAATAACAACGTTTTACTTTATATTTGGCTGTATGAAAAAAACAACGTTTGTTGCATTATTACTACTTTCTGCTCAGTGCTTCGCCGAAGATCTGAAGGTGTCGTTGGCAAGCATTGAATCGCAGTGGGAAACCATTTACTACAAAACACCCAAAGCTCAGCAAGGAAATGCTTATCAGCAATTACTCGGCCAAGCCGACAGCTTAGCCCGGCAATTTCCTAAATCCGCCGAGCCATTGTTCTGGCAAGCGGTGATAAAAGCCACTTATGCCGACCAGCAAGATGGTCTGTCAGCATTAAAAGCCGTTAATGAAGCCAAAGACCTACTGGTTAAAGCGATTACAATTAACCCCAAAACCATGGATGGCTCGGCTTATGTCACACTAGGGACGCTGTATTATATGGTACCTGGCTGGCCTATCGCTTTTGGTGATAACAATGAAGCCCGAAAAATGTTTCAGACAGCATTAAAAATCAACCCTAATGCGATTGATGCCAATTATTTCTATGGCGAATTCCTGGTTTCCGTCAATGAGCTGAAAGAAGCACAAAAATACTTCGAAATTGCCAGCAAAGCTCCAGTGCAACCGGAACAAGATTACACCGACAACAAATTGAAAGAAGATGCTTTTTTGGCCCTAAAAAATATTAATGACCGTAAGATAAGCCACGTTAAAAAAATGTTTTTGTCATTATTAAACTCAGACAAGGCCAAGTAAGCCGTTTTATTGCAGAACGCTGAATTCCACTAATTTTTAAAATTTAACATCATACTGGTTCGTTCAATTTCCTTGTTTTGGTCTTTTTAGCAGCTTAGCTGACTCTCCATTATCAAAAAAGATCGGGCTATTACGGTCGCGCCTATTCCTCACGCATGGGTGTCTTTATTCAAAATCTGCTTTAAGAAAGGTAGCGTCAGTTTGCGTTTGGCAATTAACGATGCCCGGTCCAAAGTATCCAACAGTGCCCACAGCGATTCCAAATCTCTGTGGTAATGGGTCAGTAAAAAATGCCCGGCACTTGGTGAAAGGTCAAAGCCCATTTTATCGGCTTTAAAAATCAGGGCGGCAATTTGGTCGGGGTCAGAAAAAGGCTGTAATTTTAGGCTTAATCCCCAATTGATGCGGGTTTTTAGGTCAGGCAAATGAATGTTGATTTGATTAGGCGGGTTTGAGGCTGACAGTATCAGCTTGTGGCCGCGGTCGCGCTGGGGGTTGAAAAAATTAAAAAAAGCCAGTTCCCAGTCAGATTTGCCAGCGATGTGTTTTATATTGTCAAAACAGACCAGGTCATAATCATCAAGGTCGGTAAAAATATCGGTATCGGTGAGGTTCTCAGGCGATAAATCATAATAAAATGAGCGGAGTCCTTGTTGTTGCGCCTCGTGACAGCAGGCTTGCAACAAATGGCTTTTACCTTGGCCAGCTTGTCCCCACAGGAAAATTTGCTGCTCTCCCGTGCCTGCGATACAGCGTTGCAAATGGGTAACAATTTCCTGATTAGCTCCCGAAAAAAAATCCGCGAAGGTTTTGTTGGCTCTGAATTCAAAATGCAGGGGGAGTTGTTCAGCCATTCAGTTGGGTTTTTCTACAAAGCGGACGTAGAGCGTTGCGCCGAAAAAAAGCATTAAACTGAATAATACTTCTAATGCAATACAGTAGCGCTGACCTGCATTGACGTAGGTTTCAGTCGCGCCGTGGATAAAATAAGCCAGACTGATATAAGCTGCCCACGCGCAACTTCTCCGGTTACGGTTTAACAAGCCGCGCATAGGCAATAATAACGGCGTAACGGTGATGATGAGCATTAAGGCGACAGGAAATTGCCCTGTATGTGTTCCCAACACAGTATTCCATAACATTAGCCAGCTGAACAAACCCAAAAAACCCAGTAAAGAAAGATAATAATAATAGTCGGGATTTATTTTCATGGTTGTTTTAAAAGTTGTGCGGTTTTAGCTAAGCGTGTCCCTAATGCACGGCACAACGCTTTTTCGTGGTCGGTTAATTGGCCATGTTCGGAAGACAAATGGCTAGGGCCGTAGGGTGTGCCGCCTGATGCGGTTTCCCGTAATGCGGTTTCGGAATAGGGCAAGCCCAATAACACCATGCCGTGGTGCATTAAAGGTAACATCATCGATAATAGCGTGCTTTCCTGACCGCCGTGCAAACTGCCTGCTGATGTGAATACGCCGGCTGGTTTGCCGGTTAATGCGCCCGAAAACCAGATTTGTGTGGTGCTATCGATAAAGTATTTCAGCGGCGCGGCCATATTGCCAAAATGGGTTGGGCTGCCTAGCGCCAGGCCATCACAGCTTTCCAGATCTTTCAAGGTAGCGTAGATAGCGCCTTGTTCCGGGATGCGTTCGGCGGTTTTCTCGCATACGGTTGAGACATCAGGCACAGTTCTAAGTATCGCTTCGGTATTAGGGACAGATTCTACGCCCCTGGCAATATGGTTGGCCATTTCCGCTGTAGTGCCGTGGCGGGAGAAATACAGGATCAAGATTTTCGTTGTCATGGCGTATGAAAGTTATTTTAAAAGGTCAAGGATTGCTTCGGGCGGGCGGCCAATGGCGGCTTTGCCATCAGCGACCACAATAGGGCGTTCAATCAGGATGGGGTGCCTAACCATGCTGGTAAGTAGCGTGAGCTTATCTAATGTTTTATCGTCCAGATTGTTGGCGTGATATTCAGGTTCTTTTGTACGTATGAGTTGACGCGGTTCCATGCCCAGTTTTTGCAGGATGTTGTCCAGCTCTTCAATGCTGGGTGGCGTTTTTAAATACTCAATAATATTGATTTCAACACCGTGATCTTTTAACAGTTGCAAGGTTTGCCGCGATTTACTGCAACGCGGATTATGATAGATAGTTGCACGCATGAATGATACATCCCAATGATAATAAAGCGTTATAATAATATCATTTTTAATAAAAAAACTCTTTCAAAAGGTAAAAAATTGTGGTATCTGCAGCGCTTAAAGATCGGGTGGTTGATCGACTTGAACAATATTGGTTGTTAGCCCGGTTTGACCGGCCCATTGGTATTTTGATTTTATTATGGCCTTCGCTGTGGGCACTTTGGGTGGCGAGTGGCGGTAAGCCGGACTTATTGGTTTTAACGGTGATTTGCCTGGGCGTGGTGTTGATGCGGGCGGCAGGTTGTGTCATTAACGATTATGCCGACCGTGATTTTGATCCGCATGTAGAACGCACCAAACAGCGCCCCATCGCAGCAGGCAGGGTGATACCCAAAGAAGCGCTGATTGTGTTTGTGGTGCTGTGTTTGTGCGCCTTTGGTTTGGTCTTGCTGTTGAATATCTATACCATTTTATTGTCTTTTGTCGCAGCATTTTTGGCGGCCAGCTACCCGTTTATGAAGCGTTATACCCATTTACCCCAGGCGTATTTGGGCATTGCTTTTGGTTGGGCAGTTCCTATGGCTTTTGCGGCGCAGACCAATACTATTCCAGTCGTTGCCTGGGTGATGTATCTGGCGGTGGTCTTGTGGGCGTTGGTCTATGACACTATGTATGCGATGGTTGATAAGGACGATGATTTGAAAATAGGGGTTAAATCAACGGCTATTTTATTTGGGCGTTATGATCGTCATGTCATGGCAGCATTACAACTGATTATTTTGGGACTGTTGATGATGGTTGGACACATGGCCCAATTGGGTTGGGCTTATTATGGGGGGCTAATGGCGGCGGCGGGTTTGTCTGTGTATCAGCAAAAGTTAATCTTGCGCCGTGAAAAAACTTTGTGTTTCAAGGCGTTTTTAAATAATAATTGGTTCGGGATGGCTGTGTTTGCGGGTTTGCTGCTGGATTATCTGTTGCACTGAGAGCAATATTTTTTCTGATTACAAGATTATTTTTGTAAGGCAGTCTATTATTTATGTTGTCAAATCTGCTTGAACTGGAAAAAGTTTTTAAACCATCGTTACTGACCCAAATCAATGATCCCCTGCTTGAGCGGTGCCGGATCGAACTGTGGATCAAGCGTGATGACTTACTGCATCCTGTTATTTCCGGCAATAAATGGCGGAAGCTGAAATACTGTTTGCATCATGCTTTGTCCCTGGGGATGGATACTGTCGTCAGTATGGGTGGGGCTTATTCGAACCATTTGCATGCTCTGGCGTATGCCGGCAAGCAATTGGGGCTAAAAACCGTAGGGTTGGTGCGTGGCGAGCAACTTTCAGTGTTAACCCCAACCTTATGTGATGTACAGCACTGGGGGATGGCATTAAAGTTTGTTTCGCGTACTGAATACAGGGCACTTAGGCAATACAGGGCTTTTGACAGTTTTCCTGACTTAAAACCACAGCAGTACTGGTTGCCAGAAGGCGGGGCACAGGTTTTGGCCTTAAAAGGTGTTGCTGAATTGGTCAACGAAATCACAATGCCTTACGATGCCCTCTGTGTGCCTTGTGGCACAGGCACCACGTTGGCAGGTATAGCGGGAGCAGTACCCGATAATGTCGCAGTACTGGGTTTTGCTGCACTAAAAAATGCCGATTTTCTAAATGCCGAGGTTGAAGCGCTGTTGGCCCGGCCTTGTCATAATTGGAAAATAAATATGGCGTATCATTTTGGCGGTTTCGCCAAAACTAATGCTTCATTAACTTCGTTTATTGAAGATTTTGAATTTAAAACTAAAGTTTCTCTCGATCCCGTCTATACCGGGAAAATGATGTATGCGCTCTATGATTTGCTTCAAAAAGGATATTTTAAGCCAGGGCAACGTATCATCGCCTTACACACCGGCGGGTTGCAGGGAAAAAGAGGGATAGTCGATGAAAAGAGTATTAGAACCGGAGCTGATGGAAGATGAAGACCAGGTAAAAGCCTACTCGGAGGCTAATTTTGAGAGTCCACACAGTCAATTTATAACACGGTTAAATCATTTTATTAATAGCGCCCAGTTTAGCGGCGTAGCCTTGGATTTAGGGTGCGGCCCGGGCGATATCAGCTGTCGATTTGCCAGAAGCTTTCCCATGAGTAAAGTCCATGCCGTCGATGGCTCTGAAGCGATGATTTATACGGCAAGGCAGTTGACCCCCGATGATGTCAATCGACGCATTCGGTATATTTTGGGCATGTTGCCCGATGTCATGTTACCGCAATCCAGTTATGAGATGATTATCAGCAACAGCTTGTTGCATCATTTACATGATCCGCACATGCTGTGGCAATTTGTAAAAAAATATTCCAAACCCGGAACTCATATTGTAATTATGGATCTTATACGTCCAGATACCATTGAATCTGCACAAGCCTTGGTAGAGACGTATGCAGGTAACGAACCGGAAATTTTGCAGCGTGATTTTTACAATTCTCTGCTTGCAGCTTTTACTGTGCCGGAAATTAAGCAACAGCTCCGACAGGCCGCATTAGAACTGGATATTGAGCAGATAAGCGATCGACACGTTTTTATTTCAGGGATTATCCCTGGAGCCTATTTTAATAAATGGACATAAGATGGACACGCCCGCAGTAGATAAGACCGATGAACACATTGATTTGAAGAAACCGGAGTTTTATATTAACCGTGAATTAAGTTTACTGGCATTTAATAAACGTGTTTTGGCTCAGGCCAGAGATGAACATGTGCCGCTGTTGGAGCGCCTTAATTATTTGTGTATTTCCAGCTCTAACCTGGATGAATTTTATGAGGTCAGGGTAGCCAGTTTGATACAAATGGCTGAAATCGACCCTAAAGCGGTAAGCCAAGATGGTTTAACAGTTAATGAACAGCTGGAGTTGATAGCTGCCGATGCCCATCAATTGGTGGCGGAACAATATCAAGTCCTTAATCATGTGCTTATTCCTGAACTGGCTAAAGAAAATATTCGCTTTGTTCGCCGTAATGAGTGGACGAAAGCCCAGCACCGCTGGTTGGAGCACTATTTCAATGAAGAATTGTTGCCTATTCTTACCCCTGTGGGCCTCGACTCGGCGCACCCTTTCCCACGGATACTCAACAAAAGCTTAAACTTTATTATTTCCTTAACGGGTAAAGATGCCTTTGGTAGAAATCGAGGCCGCGCTATTTTACAAGCGCCGAGGTCTTTGCCGCGCGTTGTGCAGTTACCCGCTGATGAAACCGGAAGCGGCCCTCATGATTTTGTGTTTTTGTCCTCAATAATTCACGCTTTTGTCGGTGAATTATTTAATGGTATGACCATTAAAGGCTGTTATCAATTTAGGGTGACCCGCAACAGTGACTTGTTTGTCGATGATGATGCCATTGACGATTTGTTGCTCGCCGTACAGGGCGAATTGGCCATGCGCAACTACGGTGATGAAGTGCGCCTGGAAGTGGATGCCAATTGCCCAAATGACACGGTCGGTTTTCTGTTGGATCGTTTTGATATGAATCGGGACCGGCTGTTTTTGGTTGATGGTCCGGTCAATCTAGGTAGAATTCAGGATGTGATTACTTTGGTTCAACGTCCTGACCTAAAGTTTACAGCCTTTAAACCGGTTGTTCCCCATCAGATAGCCGCCAACAAAGATATATTTGTCGCCATTAAGCGCCATGATATTTTATTGTACCATCCCTTTGAATCATTCTCGCCAGTGGTGGAGTTTGTGCGCCAGGCGGCGGTAGCGCCCGATGTGCTAGCCATTAAGCAGACACTTTACCGTACCGGTGCCGAATCACCTATTGTCGCTGCCTTGATTAAAGCGGCAAGAGCCGGCAAGGAAGTTACTGTAGTTATCGAATTACGGGCACGATTCGATGAGAAAGACAATATAGGTCTGGCCGCCAAATTGCAGGAAGCGGCCGTGCATGTGGTGTACGGTGTAGTAGGGTACAAAACCCATGCCAAAATGTGCCTGGTGTTAAAACGGGAAGGCAAGGAGCTGCGTAATTATGTGCATTTGGGCACTGGCAACTATCATCCTAAAACAGCGCTACTGTACACCGATTATGGCTTGTTCTCCTGCGATAAGGCTTTGGGTGAAGATGTCCGGCGGGTATTTGCACAGTTGACCAGCCTGGGCAAGGTGAGCAAATTAAACAAGTTGCTGCAATCACCGTTTACGCTGCACAGTGGTTTGCTGGAAAAAATTGACAGGGAAATCGATCACTCCAGGCAGGGAAAGCCTGCAAAAATCATCATTAAGGTCAATGCGGTTGTTGAAGAACAAATGATTCAGGCATTGTATCGCGCTTCGCAAGCTGGTGTTCAGGTCAAATTGATTGTCCGGGGTATCTGCTGTTTAAGACCGGGTATTCCGGGAGTGTCTGAAAATATAGAAGTGCGCTCCATTATTGGACGGTTTCTGGAGCACGCCCGCATTTACGCCTTTGAGAACGATGGCAATCAGGAAGTGTATGCCTCCAGTGCCGATTTGATGAATCGCAATCTGTTTCAACGGGTGGAAATTTGTTTTCCAATTGAAAGTAAAAAATTACATAACCGTATTTTACATGACTTGGATTTGTATTTGAAAGATAATACCCAAGCCTGGTTGTTGCAGCCTGATGGCAGCTATTGCCAGATAGAAAAATCTGAAACCGAGCCTTCAATACAGGTTCAGACTTTGCTTTTACAGGAGATACAAGCCTGATGATCGTCACTGTGCGTGAAATCGCCCAGTTAGGTGCCAATGTGCTCAGGCAAACGGCGGCTGTCGTGCCAGATGTTAAAAGTGCTGATATTCAACAGCTCATAAATGACATGCAATCGACTTTGTCGGCTACCGAAGGTGTTGGTTTGGCTGCACCGCAGATCGGCGTATCAAAACGCGTCATCATTGTCGCGTCAAGGCCCACGCGCCGCTATCCTTCGGCACCATTGATGGAACCCACTGTGATGATTAATCCGTCTTTTCAGCCACTGTCCGATTATAAGGCAAAGGATTGGGAGGGTTGTTTGAGCATTCCCGGTGTCCGTGCCTTGGTGCCACGGTATCAGGACATAATGATTCACTATACTGACCGAGGCGGTATGGGTGCGTCGTTATCGTTGGAAGGCTTTGTGGCCAGGGTGTTTCAGCACGAATACGATCATCTGGAGGGTAGGGTGTATCTGGATAGGGTTGAAAGCAATGTGGATATCATTGCAGAAAGTGAATATTTTAAGCTGTAAAGATTTTTAGATTAGATTGTTTCCATTTGCCTGGCCGCTGTTCAAGAGAATATCAACACCTCCCGCTTGTTCGTCCTCCATTGTTAAACTAATATTAGGCATGAACCGGTTCGGGTTTGTGTCCCTGTTATTTGCTCCGAATGCGGGCAGTACATAATAAACTCATTGTGCTTAACCCCTTCACTTTAAGGTGATCAATACATGTTTAAAAAAACTACAGTTCTTGTTCCTGCTTTGCTGAGCGCGCTCCTGAGCGGTTGTGGGATACAACACTATCTCCAAAACAGGGATGCTGATCTGGTGGAGGAAAGCTATAATGCTACCGAAAGGTTGCACGAAAAAATCTTTAACAAAATACCGAAAAACTCGTTGATTGTCGTCAGCATCCTGCTTAATGTTGATAATTTAAATCAGACTTCATCGTTTGGCCGTATTGTTTCCGATCAGATTGCCTCGGCTTTTAACGGTTTGGGCTATCAGGTCATTGGTATGGAAATGCCCATCGATTTGTTTGTGATGGAAGAAGGCGGTAGATTCCATTTATCCGATGAGACCAAAGCCATGCTCAGGCATTACCATGCTGCGACATTGGTGGGTGGTGTGTATGCGCCAGGAAAACATCATGGTTATGTTTCGTTGCGTATGGTTGATATCAACAGCAAAAATATTATTGCATCGACGGATTTCTCCATACCTATGGGGCCGGATGCGAAGATGATGATGAAGCCTAAAGAGGTGGGATCGACCGGTTTGCGTACACCTAATGTGGAAAATCAGGCGCTTAGCGGCCAAGACAATTCGACCGTTATGCCGGAAGGGGACAATACGCCTATGGTTGATGGGGCTGTACAACCGACATTTGATCAAAATCCCGCTACCTTAGAAGAAAGCCCGCAACCTGATGCTAGGGATGCGGCTCAGGGTGGTAAGGTGCAGTAATCAAGGGAAGGTTAAACAAGGATGTTAAATTAAGAGCCAGCTTATAGCCTTTTATTTGCGGATATATCACCACTTTTACATAATACCATGAGATTTTGGTGTGAAATATTTCACACCTTTTTAGCGTAATCTTTCACTGACATCAATCGTAAATTTCCCTACAATAAATCTAAGCCCAATGTTCTGACTTTGCTATCGCCCAAAGGCTAAACATTGCGTCCAACTTGATTGGGAGATTAGCCTCCGGGTATTCAATATCAACGCTGTTCCTGGCAGGTTAGTGTTACCTCAAGTATAAGAAACCTTACTGAAACTACGGATCTGACAAAAAAGATCACAACAGGACAGGTTTTTTTATGCGCATTTGAATTAGGTTAACCGTATCTGTATGTGAAAGTCCTGCAAAATTTTTGCAAGAAAAACGAAAATCCGGGTCGAAATCCAAATCATCTTAAGGGTGACGCGTGGCTCTTTCGCACTGAAATACCGCTGCCACGTTTGTCGACAGATCGTTTAGCCTATACATATTGTCGATTAACTTTCCATTAAGTGGGCCGATATAGATTAAGCATTAACTAGGGTTCGGGATAAGGTTCATTGATAAAATTGATGTTTTTATTTTAATGGTGGTTTTTTTAAATATTTAAGAGCAATGGGTTATGTAAGCCTATAGCCACAACTGGCAAAGTTTCTTGTAATTTTCGTTAAGTTAACGGCCATTAAAATAACAAATAGATACTAGGCAAAATTATTTTTAGTCTTATTCCGAGGTCAGGTTAGGCATTAGAGTCATCGTAACGATTGATTACAATAGGAAAAGCTAATGAATATCTCTCCAATGAAGAATACCTCTGATGGTAAAGTCCTGGACGCCTCAATCTCATCCAACTGCAGCAAAATCAGGCATGAAGAACTCGTTAACCTTCTGGATGCCTTAAAATGCCAGGCGCAGTTGTTGGCCAGCTCGCCTCAGAAAGTTGTCCTCGACCATGCGGTTCAAGTTTGTCAGTCCTATTTAAGCAATTTGCTTGAAATCGATTGGCACAAGCGTTTATATGAGCAGGTGAAATTGCAAGAGCAAGGGCTAAATGAGCAACTCAAGCTTATGCTTAAGTTGCTGAGCTTAAACAACTCACCCGACCAAGCTTGGGTAGAAGGCAATACTGTCGATACGGGCGAAACGTCAAACGAACAACAAATCATTTGCCAGGCCAGGCAAGGTATCGATGATTGGTTGCAGATGCCCTCATCCGAAGAATTGGATGATGCCGTTACGGAAAAATGCACTTACCAGCAGGAAAAATGCCCTTTCCAGAATAGCGCCATTGCGCTTTCTACAATCCATCCGATAGCATCAACAGGACTCGAACAAAGTAGCGGCAACAATTACTCCGTCTATCTGGACGTGC
>SBAV01000512.1 GCA_005239965.1 Methylobacter tundripaludum | reverse complement strand
GAATTGCAACGAATACCATAACCAATTGACTTACATGCTTGGAAAACGGTATGTCAAATTATATGCAAATTTCGAATAGCGGGGTGCGGAATATCGGCTGGAACACGGCTTTCTTTATTTTAAGCCCATAGGCAACTGGGTCATCCTGGCACACGCCGGTCAAATCCAAAAACGCCTCGTCTATTGAATACTGCTCAACGCGGGGTGCAAATTCTTCCAACATGGCCATCACGCGTGTGCTCAAGTCCGCATAAAGTGGAAAATTGCTGGAAAACAATTGGATGTCATGCTGCCTGACCAAATGCTGCACTTGGAACACTGGCACGCCCATTTTGATACCCAGGTCTTTAACCTTTTGGCAGCGAGACACAAAACAGCCGTCGTTGGAACTGAGCACGCCCCCACCGGTTTGTCGGCAAGGTCGGGCCGGAATAATTTTTCACAACTGACATAAAAATTATTTGCATCAACTAATGCAATCAACGGTTGCATCAGACAGGATGGATGACAGTGGTCACCACGCCCCAAACTACCAGTTCCAAATCGTCATGGATGACAATATCGGCATATTCGGGGTTTTCTGACTGTAGCTGCCATTGTCCCTTATTGCGTTGTAAACGCTTGACCGTCAACTCGCCATTGAGCGCACAAATGACAATTTTTCCCGGCACCGGATCAATGGAGCGGTCCACCACCAGGATGTCATTGGGATGGATACCGGCACCGAGCATGGAGTTACCCTGGGCACGCACAAAAAAAGTCGCCGCCGGTTTTTGCACCAGCAGCTCATTCAAGTCCAGGGTCTTTTCAAGGTGGTCATCCGCAGGTGAGGGGAATCCTGCCGCCACTTTGCCGCCGTACAGCGGCAACAGGACCTTGGGCTGTGGCATCGAGGCAGCCCAAAAAACCGTATTTAATTTTGTGTGCATAATACCTTGATATTGTTTAGGAAAGACTTTATTCGACTTTTTAATAAGTTTTCTTTATGTTCTCTTTTTTGCTTGTCATTCTAAACCAGCTTTGGTAAACTTACCAACACCATTTGACCGCATCCAACAACACTCATTAATGGTCGTATTGACCCGTAGGCAACGGGAAATTTTCAATTTCCTGCGCAGCAACCACAACAGCTTTGCCAGGCCGCCCAGCCTGGATGAGCTGTGTATTGCCCTGGAGATGGCCTCACGCGGGTCGTTGTACAAACATATCATGGCCTTGATTGCGGCGGGTTTGGTGGAGCCATTTACCGGCAACAAGCGGGCAGGGGTGCGTTTGACGGCTAAGGCATTAAAACAAGAACTTAAAACTGGGCATAGGTTACCGTTTATGGGAACCATCGCTGCCGGCAAGCCGATCGAGGCACTGGAAAACCGCCGCTCCATGATCGTGCCGGATGAGCTGAGGACTGACAAGCCCTGTTATGTGTTGCAGGTAAGAGGTGATTCCATGGTCGAGGCCGGTATTTTTGATGGCGACTGGGTGGTGATTGAACAACGCAGTTATGCCAACAACGGCGAGATTGTGGTGGCGCTGGTTGACAATTGTGAGGCCACCTTGAAATTCATTGAACAGACACCCGAACAAGTCCTGCTGGTGCCCGCCAATGCTACGATGGCCGCCCTGGCATACCGCCCAGGGCAAATTGAAATACAAGGAGTGCTTGTAGGACAAATGCGCAGTTACCGTTCCCATTAACCACTGAGTGTCAAACCCGGAGGAAAGTCCCATGCAGCGTAAGACCCACATGCAAGACCAGGTAGCCAACAAAGTTGAAGACATCATGCGCCATTACCAAAAGCGCAACGCCGTTGACGGCTTAAGGCGTCTGTTAAGGCGGATCAGGAAAACGGCCTTGGCGGCCTGAGCGTGCCATGTGCGGGCGCTTTGCGTTAACCAGCGATCCCTTCGCGCTGGCTTGGCATTTCGGGGTAGGGCCGTTGCCCGATTATCAGCCCAGCTATAACGTAGCGCCTTCACAGGCGATTGCCATCGTCAGGCAGGCAGCGGGGAAAAGAAGTTTTGGACGGGCACGGTGGGGTTTGATACCGTCCTGGGCGAAAGATGCCAAGATTGGCTTCAGCACCATCAATGCTCGTGCTGAAACCGTGGCTTTCCGGCAACGGCGCTGTTTGGTGCTGGCTGATGGCTGGTATGAATGGTAAGCCCTTGCAAATACCAAGGCCAAACAACCGTGGTTTATCGGTTCGCAAGCCGGTAAACCGCTGGTCTTGGCCGGATTATGGGAGCAGTGGCGTAGACCAGAAGGCGAGGTTCTGGAATCGTGCAGCATTATTGTCACGGAAGCCAACGATTTTATGAAACCGATCCATGACCGGATGCCGGTGATACTGACACAGGTTGATTGGGATATCTGGCTAACGCCCACGATGAAAGATGTACAGATCCTGCAAGAGCTGCTCAAGCCTTACACCTATCAACTTATAAACCAGCAATCCATTGGAAAACCGGTTTGACAATGTTTGGTTGTATAATCCAAAAGTCGCAATGACACTAAAGCCATAATCAGCTATTCTTTAGTTTTTTGTTTACCTGCATCATTTAAACCCTGTCAGCGCTTACCTGCCAGAGCGCGAACCACTCGGTTAAATCGCGGCTGTCGCCAAGTGTGTTGAGCTGGCGATCAATGACATCATGGTTGCCCCATACTACTGTTGCCCAGTCGCCTTCTGCCACGCGCAATTTGATGTCTTTACAGTAAAGTCCTTTGTCACGCTGGACATAGAAACCGTAGGTGCGGCAAGCCACAGGCCGATGAACGTAAACCATGCAGGAACCCTGCGATTGGTCTAACATTGGACAGATAACAGGACGTGAAGTTTGCTCAGCCAGTGCGGCGATGCCCTGGCCAATTTCCAAAAGCTGTTCTGGCGGCAACGCGGTCAGTCCGTCCCGCAAAAAATCCCATTCCGCCGCCGTGAGTCTGGGTATTTCGGCAAGCCGCTTGCAACAATCATCGCATCCCATGCGGCATAGCCAGTCTGAATGGTCGTTACTGATGGTTTGTACGCGGGCATCAATATCAGCATGCAGTTGGGTGAGTGTGTTCATCTTCGTAGTCGGTATTTTTGAGTGCTAGCGATCAATCCAATTTCGATACGTTTTTCGGCTCTTTTATCATTAGTGCTACTATCAACGATAACGCCGCACAGCCGCTGACATAATAAGCGAACCACTCTGGATGTCCGAAGCTTTTCATCCATAAGGCTAGATATTCGGCTGTTCCGCCAAACAGGGCGACTGTCAGCGCATAGGGAAAACCTACACCTAAGGCTCGGATATGCACAGGAAATAATTCAGCTTTGACGATGGCATTTACCGAGGAGTAACCCGAAATAATCAGCAGGGCGCAAATATACCAGCCTAGCGCTGAGGTCATGCTTTGTGGTTGAGACAGCAGTGTAAGGAGGGGTACGGTAAAAACCGTTGCCCCTGCTCCAAAGAAGATCAGCATAAACCGTCTTCCGACAAAATCTGACAGCAAGCCATACAAGGGCTGGATAATCATAAACACCAGTAAGGCGATGGCGGAAATGTCAGTGGCCTGTTCTTTACTGAATCCTGTGGTATTGACCAGAAATTTTTGCATGTACACGGTAAAGGTATAATAAGACACCGTACCCCCGGCGGTGAGGGCAATGACGGTCAATAACTCCTTGGGATAGTTCAGCAATTCGCGCAGATGGGCCTGGCGGCTGGAAAAGATATGTTGTTCGACAAACGCTTTGGTTTCCGACATATTGCCGCGCAAGCCCATAGCGATGACAGCCAGCAAGCCGCCGACCATAAACGGAATCCGCCAGCCCCATTGATGGAGTTCTTCGTTAGTCAACAGCCATTTTTGTAATACCATTAACAATACCAGCGCCAATAACTGACCCAAGACAATGGTGACATACTGGAAGCTTGAGTAATAACCCCGCAGCTTGCTGCTAGCCATTTCACTCAGATAGGTTGCCGAACTGCCATATTCGCCGCCAATGCTGAAACCTTGCAGCATACGGGCGAACAGCAACAGCGCGGGTGCCCAACCACCAATCACTTTATAAGTCGGTGTGCAAGCGATGATGAGCGAGCCTAAACACATCAGGCTTACCGACAGGAGTAATGCGCTTTTGCGTCCTTTGCGGTCGGCAAGGCTGCCTAGCCACCATCCACCTAAGGGACGGAAGATAAAGCCGACTGCGAAAACAGCGGCATTATTCAGTAATTGTGCGGTTTGGTCGCCTTCAGGAAAGAAAGCCGGGGCAAAATACAGCGCGAATGCCGCATAGATGGCCCAGTCGAAATATTCCACCAAGTTACCCACCGAACCACTAAAGATGTTGAGCAAGCGTTTTTTGTGCGAAAACTGGATTGATGGGTTGTCCAAGGCTTAATGGTTCCTTTTTTAGGCTTACTGATTGAATAGCTTTATTCTGCTAACAATGCCGCAATAGCTGATTTAGCATTACACTGTGAAATGACGTCTGCTAGCTGTGATTCATTCAATTTATGTTTGATGGCTTCAGTGCCATTAAAGCTAAACATTTGATAATCTTTTTTTACAAAGGTAATAATTTGGCATTTCTTAAAGGGTTGGTTATCAAAGGGCAGGTTGTTAGCATCTAGATTTGAAGGGCCAGCGCCTTCCAAACTGGGCGCATAAACCATAAATTCACCTTTTATGGCCAGCACCGCACGGTATTGATTTTTAGTGTCTAAATAGAGGTAGCTTACTTCAATGTCTTTTTCTTTTAACCGCATTTTGTTTTGTCCTTTTTAGTATTTCTGTGCGTTTGAAGTTTTTTGCAGGATTCAGTAGGAGATTGGCTTAAGCTAATTCGCGTAAATATTCAGGATGATTTTCAGCCACGCGGAGTAGTGTTTTTGCTGCACCTGAAGGTTGTCTGCGTCCTTGTTCCCATTCTTGCAAGGTACGCACAGAAATGCCTAAAAGCTTTGCAAATTGGCTTTGTGATAAATGGGAAGCTATGCGTGCTTTGGCAACGGGTGATTCAATGACTTGGCCTGTGCGTGTGACAACAGAAACGCGCCCGATTTGTCCTGCTTTCATTTGGTTGATAGATTCGAGTAATTCTGCATTCAGATCACGTTCGGCATCGCGTTTTAGTAGTTGGGTTTCAGATAATTTCGGCATGGTCGGCAAGCTCCCGTAAAGCGTTTAAAGTTGAGGTGGCGATATTTTCTTGCGCACTTTTGGCATAAACCGTTAGTAGCCAGATTCGTCCTTGTGAATCTTGTACATAGTACAAAATGCGTACTCCGCCGCGTTTTCCTGAACCTGGGCGAGACCAGCGTAGTTTTCTTACGCCTTGCGTACCTTGTACAACGTCGCCTTGTTTTGGGTTTTTAGATAAGGCAATTTGTAGTTGTGCCAATTCGTCATCGGTAAAATAGTCGGCGGCGTATCGGCTAAAAATGGGCAATTCAATAAAAGTATACATGCGTTTATTATACGTCATTGCCGTATAATGCAATTACGTTCATTTCCTGCTTTAGTTTTTGATTTTGTATGATATGTTGGGTTGCAAAAAACGGCAATCAACTTACGCCGCTGGCAAGCGAATCGTGAATGTCACATTGAATGCTAATAAGGAAAACATTACATGAAATTAAAAGTTATTATTCATCCTGCCGATGAAGGTGGATTTTGGGCAGAAGTTCCCGCAATTCAAGGCTGTGCAACACAAGGCGAAACAATTGAAGAACTTTTGACTAACCTGTATGAAGCAGTGGAAGCCTGTCTTTTCACATTTCCCTCCCTGTCCACAAAAATCAAGATTTGAAAATCGGCTTGTTCAAACACTTTATGAAAGTGGCTGGTATTAGCGAATCTGAACTGTGAACTTTTAAAACATACGGCGTAATGTGCTAAAGCTATTACACTTTAAGAATTACAATGATTAATCGCTCCAATGGTTCAACATCTAATGCCAAGTCAAACCTACATTACCAGCACACAAATTGCAGATTGGGCAAAAACAAAACAAGCTCAATCTGATTTACCTAGATTAATACGCCGACTAATTCATGCCACTGTCAAGCCTAGCAGTTGCGACTTTCCTGCTGGGGATTCTACCAGTTTACCTGGATGGGACGGGGAGTTGATGTGTAAAGAGGAAACGACTTGGACTCCAAAAGGATGCAGTTATTGGGAATTAAGCTGCCGAGATGATGTAACTACAAAGACTAACGAAGATTACGAAAAACGTACTGAACAAACGGAACTAATCTCTCGCAATCAATCTACGTTAGTTATGGTAACAGCTCGTAAATGGAGTGGAAAAAAGAAATGGTTAATTGCCAAAAATGAAGCCAAAGAATGGCAATCTATTCGTGCTTATGATGCAGACGACCTTGAACAATGGTTAGAGCAATGTCCTGCGGTTGCTTTGCAATTTGCTGAGGAATTAGGATTTTCCAATTCATCAGTTGAAAGCGTAGAAAAATATTGGAATATCTGGTCACACCAAGCAAGACCAGTCCTTACGGTTGAGACTTTTCATTCGAGTCGAGAGCAATCGCGTAACTGTATACTGAATGACCTCAGAAAAAATTTGCAATCACATCAATCAGTACTATGTGGTGTTCAAGCGGATAGCGTTGAAGAAGCGGTTGCTTTTGTTTGTTCCATATTGATTACGGAACCGGATTTAGCAGCATCGAGTTTGGTTATTACTGATTCTACAGGCTGGAGCATTGCTGAAAAACACCCATCATTGAAAATTGCTATTGCTGCCCATCCAGAAATTGCTGAGCGACCATTCCACCGCAATGGCTTAACGGTGATTATCCCTCATGCTATCGGGGATTTTTCTGGTTCAAACAATCGTGATAATCCTATCAATTGGGTAATCGAACGTCCCAATATTTACCAGTTTGAGAAATCACTAACGACTATAGGACATAGCGAAGGCGAAGCTCATCGTATTGCTAAAAATACAGGTCGTTCATGGTCAGTATATCGCAGACGTTTTGCTGTTAATCCTGCAATTAGCCATCCTTCTTGGCTTAAAAAATTGGATAAATCGCAAGCAGCAGCTCTTTCGACTTTGTGTTTATTAGGCTCATGGTCGGGGGATAATAAGGCAGATAAAGATGTGGTTTCTTTTTTGGCAGATTGCGATTATGAAGCAGTAGAAAAAGCTCTGCGTTATTTGTCAAAACTAGATGATGCCCCCGTATTATTAATTGGCAGTGTGTGGAAAGCCAAATCAGCTCTTGAATTGCTACATCTATTTGGTGAACAAATTACCCATGCCGAGCTAGAACGTTTTTTTGATAAAACATTGGTAATACTGAGTGAGCCAGCCCCAGAACTGGAATTACCGGAAAATAAACGTTACATGGCGCAAATTTACGGTAAAGTTCGCCCACAATCAAAGTTGCTGATAGACAGCTTAGCGGATACTTTGATTAAGCTTGCCGTAATTGGTAAGCATGTTCCCGCATTAGCAAATGCTCACATCGTAGAGAAAATAGATAAATTAGTGCGTGATTTATTGACTGATGCGGATGAAGCACGCTGGCTGTCCCTCTCATCACTTTTGCCTGCTTTAGCGGAAGCTGCTCCTAGCGAATTTATTAAAGCAATTGAAAAAAGTCTGAATCAACCTAATGCACCTGTCAGTCGTTTAATCACCGAAACTAAAAGTTCAGGAATAATGGGAGGATGCTGTTGGCACGCCGGCTTATTGTGGGCTTTGGAAACTCTGGCTTGGCCACCTTCACAATTTCCTCGTGTGGCCATGATTTTAGCCCGTCTTGTCCATATTCCTTACGACAGTAATTGGTCAAACAAACCAATGGGAAGTTTGGTTAGTTTGTTTCGCTCTTGGATTCCACAAACTGCCGCTGATATTGAGCAACGGATTGTTGTTTTGGATAAATTGATTAAACAAGAGCCTGAAGTTGCCTTTAGCTTACTCAATAGTTTGGTTGATGCTCTAGACACAGTATCTATGCCAACACATCGCCCTAAATGGCGTAATGATGATGCTGGATTTGGAAGAGGTGTTTCAAATTTTGAACGGCATCAAATGCTAATTGCGGCAGCCGACAGACTTATCGCTCTTTCAGCACAGCAATCTTCCCGCATTATCACAATCATAAGAAAATTGAATATTTTTGATATTGAACGTATCGAAAAAATTTTAGCCCTACTAAAACCTTATACTGAACCGTTAGCTTCTGATGAGGAACGAGAAATTTTGCGTACTGAGTTACGAAATAAAATCTATTGGTATCGTAATTATGGTGATAAAGATAATAATGGAAGTATTGATGTAAATGCCCTTGAACAACTTTACCATCGTTTAGAACCTACAGATATGCTGGTACGGTATCGCTGGTTATTTAATCAGGCTTGGATAGATGATATTTCTTGGAAAAAATCAGATGATTACAACGAACAAGCCAAACGTGTAGAAGCTTTACGACTAGAAGCGTTGCAAAAAATATATATTGAGCTTGGGATGTTAGGTGTTGAGCAATTAGCGTTATCGTGTAAACAGCCTTATTGGATTGGCAGCACTTCGGCAAAATTAGGCATTAATGATGCTGAATTAGCAATATGGATAGTAGACAAAGGTGACGATTTTATACTTGGTAAACCGTTAGTTGAAACCATACGCGGCTTACTTGGCGCTTTAAATAATACGCAAGCTTTGGAACTCATCACAACAGTGATTAAATTAGGTAAGCAACAGTCATGGAACATAGAAAAAATTGCACGTTGCTTTACATTATTGCCGCAAAATATGACGGTTTGGAGAAAAGTGGCTGAATATGAAATTGAATCTGAATTTTGGTTGTTGGTTCAGCTAAATTTTTACAGGTTTAAACAGATTGACGAGTTAAATTTTGTTCTTCATCATTTGCTTAATTCTACTTTGTTAAATCAACATCGCCCTATCATGTTGAAAAAACCAATTGATTTTTAAACGCATAATCAATCGATGCTTGCCTCCTCCTGT
>SBAV01000091.1 GCA_005239965.1 Methylobacter tundripaludum | reverse complement strand
TATCCTTAAGATATATTAATGTTTTTATACAAATCACAGGCTTGATTTACATTCTTTAAATATGTAGTTAAGTCAAGTCTCGTTAATTGCCTTGCAAGGCTTTGTGTGGAATACCTAGGTTTCCACACAGAGCCCATCACGTTATTGCTTTACGGAGTTAAACCACTTGGAAGTTCCAACTTAAACGTCGTATTGCCACCACCAACACTGCCACTGTCTTTAAACGGTTCCATCTTGATAGTACCGAAGCTGTTCAACAAGGTGATTGTAGGCTGAATTTGCGCTACGATCTGATTCCAGCGAATACCTTCGGCTCGGTCAACATAGATAACATCCCGAGGTTGCAAGGGAAATCTGTCGGCCAATAACAACGCATCCGGCGATTGTGCATCCAAATGGAATATTTCCGGTTTATTGATGCCGCTTCTAAACACGAAAATTCTGGCGGGATCACTGGTTTCCTGGTTAACCCCCCCCGCCTCACTCAACGCTTCGGTTAAGGTCATACGGCCTTTGTTCATCAGTACGCTACGTCCCCTGCCAGCGCCTGCGCCACCTACGGTCGTCTCACCCAACACAAAAATTTTATTGAAAGCGCTGTCCGGTACGTTGAGGACATCGCCATGTTTGAGTAAAACATTTTGACGCAGGTCGCCGCCTTCATAGAGCGCCAGCAAATTTATACTGTAGGTTTTGCCTTCCCGGGTTAATGTCAGGTTGCGTAGATCTGCATTTGCTGTGACACCTTCCGCACCGTTGATTGCTTCCAGTACCGTCAATGGAACATCCTTAACCGTCTGGATACCCGGTTTAGTGACTTCTCCAACCACATAAACCCGTTGGCTCCGGTACGACGTCACTCGCACATCTAACTGCACCATCTCAATAAAGGCAGATAGCTTTCTAACCAGTTCTTCACGAATTGCTTCAACCGCCCTGCCTGCCGCTTTAATGATACCGGCATACGGATAGAAAATATTACCGTCTTCACCAACGACAGTACCGGAGGTTTCCGCTGTACGGAATTCACCGGCAGGAATGGTCAACTCAGGATGTTCCCATACCGTGATATTAAGAATATCCCTGGGGCCAACCTGGTATTGGAAGTAAGCCTCTTGCTCTGGCGTATCTTTTACCGTTTTGGAACCAATACGGTAATCAAAATAGTGATTGGCGACGTTATCCTTGCCTAAACTGCGATTATTAAAATCCCTTTCCAAATCCAGAATGAGTTGGGCGGTGATAAGTTTGATATTAAGCTTTTGCAGCGTTGTTTTGTTATTTTCCGTAACTGGCACTTCTACGCTGGATTGTACGGAAAGTGGATTCATGTGCATGCCGGGGATCACCGTGCAAGCTGTTAATTGGCTTACTGCAATCAGCAAAAGGATCACAAAGATTCGCATAAAATATCCCACTTAAGTAATAATATTTGTAAATTATTTTGACAATAAGCTTTTTGATCAAACTCAGTCGGTGTACGAATCAGAGCTTTTGGATCCACTGAGCTATACCACGCTCGATTAATTGCAGCGCATTTTCGAAAGCCACCATGTCCTTTTGATAGGGATCCGGAATGTCGAATCCACCCCATTCGCCTAAACGAAATACCTTGCCTTTGGCACTGGGGTCTTCGGCAACAAGCGCATTTTTATGGCCTGATTCCATAACCAGTATAAGATCAGTTTTACGAATCACATGGGTATTAATTTGTGACCCTTTGTATCCTGAAATATCAAGACCTTTTTTTAAAAGCAGTTCGCAGGCATTCTTGTCAGGCGCATGGTCAACCAGAGCACCAAGACCTGCTGAGCTGACCGTATAGCCAGTTTTATTGGCATCTTCCAAAGCTTGTCTAAGCAAGGCCTCAGCCATCGGACTTCTGCAAATGTTGCCCACACAGACAACAAGAATATTATTAAACAATGTACTAGTTCTCCAGATGACGTGCTGCATTGATGTTTCTATGCAAACAAAATACGGTGTGCAGTCGCTTTGGCTTTGGCGTAATTCACCCGCCTTCTAAACTACCAAGCGTTTATTACTATTTGCTGTAATTTCTCCATTACATGCTTATTGGGACACTGGTCAAAATCAAAGCAAATTACGAGCCACTCTGTAAAAAAATATTATACATGTCCAATACAGAGCAATATTGCCCAGTTAACAAGTTGATATTAATAGCAAAAAAAAATCTTGTTGTTTTTCTTCATATTAAAAAACATGAGAATGCTTTTTTTGATTTTATATAGAATGTAAAAAAAACAGACAATAGGGCAATCACATTAAAATGTTTAATATGATAGATGCATTGGAAAACTACAAAATGATGGCAGTAATATATTGATAATATTAATTTAATAAAACGTTTTGAGTACCATAACCCAATTAAATGTACTGGGCTTATATTATCGAATGATTGAACTACAGAGTTGATTTTTTTTACACTCCGGATAATCATTTGCATGATGACATGGCAAAATACAGGCAAAAGTTATTCCTTTATTTTTCAAATAATAACTTAATTATCATTATGAATCGACAATTTTACAAGCCCCGCAACGCAACACCGACGGGTATCGTTTCAGTCCCTCCTCCATCTTAAATTGATGGAACTCAAAACTGTTACGGTTGTCTTTAAAATAAAGTTGTCTTTGTGTAAATTTCATATATACCTCCTCTATAATCCCTCCAAAGCAGTCTCTTGGAGGGTTTTTTATTTTGAAGGAAGCTGATGTGCGATATTTCAACCCATATAGTGCAATGTGTTCCTTCAATCTGGGCCAGTAGGTACTCTTAATTTATCAGGATATTTGTCATATCCCGTTTGTTAGCCTCATTCCCCATCCGAAGAATGCCCCGGCAAATTCCCCGCATGCAACCCACATTCCTTCTTGGTAGCCTCTTCCCACCACCAACGCCCGGCCCTTTCGTGCTGATTAGGCAACACCGGTCGTGTACAAGGCTCACACCCTATGCTGATGTAGCCTTTTTCATGAAGTTCGTTATAAGGCACCTGATACGCTTCGATATAATCCCAAACCTGTGCAGAACTCCAGTTAAGCAACGGATTAAACTTAATTAACGGATGGTCGTCAGTGGAAAATACGCTGTCCAGTTGCACTTCAGGAATATCCTGGCGGGTATCCAGACTTTGGTCTTTACGCTGCCCGGTAATCCAGGCATCAACATGCGCCAGCTTGCGCCGTAACGGCTCAACCTTACGGATGCCACAGCATTCATGATGGCCATCTTCATAAAAACTGAACAAACCCTTGGCCTTAACAAACTCATCCAGGCGCAGCCTGTCGGGCGTTAACACCTCAATGTCAAGTTGATAATGTTTTCTGACTTTTTCGATAAAGCGGTAGGTTTCAGGGTGCAATCGTCCGGTATCCAAACAAAAAACTTGGATGTCTTTCCGGATTTTGGTGGCCAAATCAATGACGACAACATCTTCTGCGCCACTGAAAGAAATGGCGATGTTATCAAACAACTCCAGGGCTTTTTTTAGGATAACCCGTGGGTTTTTGTGGCTGAGTTCGGCTTGTAACTGCTTTATGTCAAACGTGGTCATAATTGAGTTTGGGCAAAATACTGTTTTAAAAAATCATCGAATGGCAATTGATCCTTGCTTTCAATTTCTTGTTGTTTGGCAAGTGATTGCGCGGCCAGTTCATTAAATTTCTGAGTGGTTGCTCCATCGAGTTTGCGCTGGTTAAAATACCGGGCATGTTCAGCCGATTGCTGTAAACCAAACCGCGCAAACGGCTGTTGAGCTTGCCGCATGGCAGCCAGCATCCGGGCCGATGCCGTCAAATCCGGATTTTCTACCACTTGGCGTTGATACGCCAACGCTTTGCTGTAAGGTTTGTCTTCAAGGTTTTCATCCAGGATGCCGCATACCGGCAACATGGAATCCAAAATGTCATGCGCCCAATCCTGTAACGGAGTTTTCTCAGCGCCCCGTTCCAGCTGTAAACCGGGCTTTCTGCCAAAATTAGCCACTGCCAGCTGGTTCGCATTATTGATACGGTGATCGTGCTCTGTCATTAACGGGCTGTCCTTTAACACACAGGTGAGCAGCAAGGCTTCTATAAAGCGGGCGGTGTGTTCACTGATGCCGATGGGATTAAACACGTCCAGATCCAAAGAGCGCATTTCCACATAGCGAACGCCGCGACGCTTCATCGCTAACGTAGGTTTTTCGCCAGACTGGGCAATTTGTTTGGGGCGCATGGTGCTGTAAAACTCATTTTCAATTTGCAGGATGTTGCTGTTAAGCTGCCGGTATTCACCATCAACACGGACACCAATTTTTTCATAGTCAGGACATGGTGTAGTAATTGCCCTGCTGAGGCTATCAACATAACCGGTCAACGAGTTGTAATCAATTTTCAGGGCACACTGATTTTTATTTTTATAACCAATATCACTCATGCGTAACGAAGTGGCATAAGGATGATACAGCGTGCCACGGTCGAATTCCTCAAATTGCGCCATAAGAGTGGGCCGGCTTTTGAAGAAGCTTTTGCAAATGGCGGGTGAAGCACCGAACAGGTACAAAATAATCCAGCCCAGCCGTTTAAAGTTTCTCACCAGGCCAAAATAACCATCGGCAGTAAATTGCTCAATACTGACCGTCGCTTTTTCTTGATCGTGCAATACCGGCCACAACGCGACAGGCACCGAATAATTGAAATGGATGCCGGCAATCGCTTGCATGGTCCTGCCATAACGGTGCCATAATCCATGCCGGTAAATATGTTTCATCCGGCCAATATTGGACGAGCCGTAACGGGCAACCGGTATGCTATCATCGCCATCAATGCCACACGGCATACTGGTGCCGAGCAGGATTTCATTGTCCAGATGCTCATAAACAAACTGGTGGATGTCTTGCAATGAATTAAGCGTATCCTTCACATCGGCAAACGGCGGCGTGATTAATTCAATCAGCGCTTCAGAATAATCAGTGGTAATGTTGGAGTGCGTCAGCGCGGAACCGAGTGCTTTGGGATGGTCTGTTTGGGCAATGAAGCCATCTTTTTTGGCTATCCGCAGACTTTCTTTCTCAATACCCTTAAGCCCCCCGCAAACCAGTTGTTGCTTGCCATTTTCCTGAAGTTGATTCAGCCGAGTTAAAACGGTATTGTTTGAGTGCGTCATGGCGTAGGTAAGTGTTCCCTTAAGTCCTGTAAAATCTGACCATTATAAGGGTATTAACCCATTAGAGAAATACTATCGTAGCGGAGGCTATTTTGCTCAACGAAGCGTACAGAATACTCAAAACCGTATTCGGTTATGATCATTTTAGGGGCCATCAGCAAGCGGCTATTGAACACCTGGTCGCAGGGCAGGATGCGTTAGTGCTGATGCCCACCAGCGGCGGCAAATCCTTGTGCTACCAGATTCCGGCCTTGATGCGCCCAGGTGTGGGCATCGTCATTTCGCCCTTGATTGCCCTGATGCAAGACCAAGTGAGCGCCCTTTTGCAATTGGGCGTTAAGGCGGCTTTTTTGAATTCCACCTTGTCGCAGGAAGAAAGCCGCCGCATAGAACAACAACTATTGAACGGTGAGATTGATTTACTGTATATCGCGCCGGAACGCCTGACGTCGCCCTTTACCCTGGCCTTGTTTGAGCGCATCCAGATTGCCCTGTTTGCCATCGATGAGGCGCATTGTGTCTCGCAGTGGGGACATGATTTTCGGGTGGATTATCTACAGCTGTCCATGCTGCATGAGCGTTTCCCGGCAATTCCGCGCATTGCCTTAACCGCCACCGCAGACGATAAAACCCGTGAGGAAATCAAGCTCAGGCTAGGCTTAGAACAAGCACAGCTGTTTATCAGCAGTTTTGACCGCCCCAACATCCGCTATTCCATCATACAAAAACGGGAAGCCAGACAGCAATTGATGGCCTTTATCCAAGCTGAACATCAAGGCGATTCGGGCATTGTCTATTGCCTGTCCCGTAAAAAAGTGGAAGAAACCGCCGAATGGCTAACAGCCAATGGCATTAGGGCGTTACCGTACCATGCCGGCATGGATTCTCGATTACGCGCCAAGCACCAGCATGAGTTTTTAATGAACGACAACCTGATCATGGTCGCCACCATCGCTTTCGGTATGGGCATTGATAAACCCAATGTACGCTTTGTGGCGCACCTGGATTTACCGAAAAGCCTAGAAGCCTATTATCAGGAAACCGGTCGCGCCGGTCGTGATGGTCTCCCCGCCAATGCCTGGATGGCCTATGGCTTGCAGGATGTCATCACTTTAAGGCGGATGCTGGCGCAATCCACCGCCGATGAAAACCATAAACGCATCGAATACCATAAGCTCGATGCCATGCTGGCCTTGTGCGAGCAAGTCAGTTGCCGCCGGCAAGCCTTGCTGCGCTATTTTGGCGATACTTTGGAACAGCCCTGCGGCAATTGTGACACTTGTTTGGAACACGTTGATACCTGGGATGGCACGGTAGCGGCGCAAAAAGCGCTCTCCTGTATTCACCGTACCGGCCAGCGTTTTGGTAGTGGCTATCTGATTGATGTGTTATTGGGCAAAACTTCCGAACGGATTATAAAGTTCGGCCATGACAAACAGTCCACATTTGGTATCGGCAAGGATTTGGCTGAGCAGCAATGGCATTCGGTGTTCAGGCAGTTGGTTGCCCGTGGTTTGGTGACCGTCGATTTTGACAGTTTTGGTTCGTTGCGCCTAACCGATGCCTGCCGAACGATATTACGCGGCGAACAAACGCTGATGTTGCGTAAAGATCAACCCACAGAATCCAGGCAAAAGTTTAAGCATTCAGGCCAGCGCTTCGACAAACACAACGCCCTGTGGGATGCCTTGCGCGAGAAACGCCGCGAAATTGCCGAAGCGCAGGATGTGCCGGCGTATGTCATTTTTCACGATGCGACCTTGATGGCCATGCTGGAAGCACGGCCCAGAAATTTGCAGGACATGGCCAAAGTATCCGGGATTGGTGTACGTAAACTGGAATTATATGGCAACCTATTTTTGGCAGTGCTTAACCAGTTCAATAATGTTGAGCCACCTAAAAAAACGGTTAGTGCGGGATTTTCTGATACTGTCAGCGATTCTTTGGCGTTATTTAAGGCTGGCCTCTCTGTAGAACGCGTTGCCAAACAACGCGGGCTAAAAGAAACCACGATTTACAATCATTTATCGCAGGCATTAGCGCAAGGCAAACTGGTTTTAAACGATGTGCTGGATTTACCCGGACAGGAAATCAAACACATACAGGATACGTTGATTAGTTTGCCGGAAGAGCAACGAATCGGCCTTAAGCCACTATTCGAGCAGCTTGATGGACAATACAGTTATGATGTTTTACGTTGCATTAAGGCCGCTTGGGATTATCAGTCGTTTTAAACGATAGTGGGGAGTACCTTCTTCAAAATTCTCCAGTTTCATATTCCAATAAGAATTGCAAGGTAATATTCACACTTGTTTTTTGTAGATTTGGCTTTTTAGTTTCTGTAAGATAAATTAACAAGTTTGTATGGGTTACGCGAATT
>SBAV01000198.1 GCA_005239965.1 Methylobacter tundripaludum | reverse complement strand
TGCGTTACTTGGCGGCCTAACACCGCATTCAACACGGACTGGCCTTGATAATTGCGTGTTTTCTTACAGCAATCCGGCCAGCCGGTTAATACAACGTTATGCATATTAGGTGAAACATGGAAGTATCAGCCGAAGAAGAAATAAATCAGATCAAGATGGGAAAGCCTCATGTCGTAATACTTGGTGCTGGCGCTAGTTATGCGGCTTTTCCCGATGGTGATAAAAATGGAAGAAAACTTCCATTAATGAAAAATTTTATTGAAACTCTAGGCTTAGAAGAACTGATTACTCGAACAGGTCTCAATTTTCCATCGAGCAATTTTGAAAATATATATTCATTAATATACGAAGATTCAAAGTTATTGGATATTCGAGAGGAATTGGAAGCCATTGTTTACGGCTATTTTCGTAATATGGAACTACCTGATGAACCAACACTATATGATCATTTGGTATTATCACTTAGAAATAAGGATTTCATTGCTACATTCAATTGGGATCCATTTTTAATTCAAGCAATACGCAGAAATGGAGCAAAATTTAAATTACCACGAGTTCTTTTTCTCCATGGAAACGTTGAGGTTGGTTACTGTGTTGATGGCCATGTAATGGGAAATAATGGAGGTTTTTGTCGTCATTGCGGCAATATACTTACTCCAAAAAAATTACTTTATCCAATTGGGGAAAAAAATTATCATCTTGATGAATTTATTTCGCGCCAGTGGGCTACATTAGAAGATGTTCTAAAACACGCCTTTATGGTTACTATTTTTGGTTATGGTGCGCCAACATCAGATGCTAGTGCTATAAAGCTGCTGAAAAATGCATGGGGTAATATCAATAACCGTAGCATGGAAGAGTTTGAGATAATCGACACCCGTGAAGAGGATGACCTAAGAGAAACATGGTCGCCCTTTATACACACTCACCACTATCGAGTCGAGAATAGCTTTTACAACAGTTGGATAGCCAATCATCCACGCAGAACTGGTGAAGCTTACTTAAACCAATTTTACGAAGCAATGTTCATAGAAAATAACCCATTACCTAAAAAGGCTGGATTTCAAGAGCTTTGGGAATGGTATAACAAACTTCAAGAAATTGAAGTTGCAGTGCAGATGGCAAATTCATAAATTGACTCTCAATGCATGCATTGTTTAACTTTTTTGTTCAGTGTAGTTTTTGCTATTGTGCATAGTTTGGTAGCATAACGGGGCGCTCAACAGGGACTGGCCGTATCGTGGCCATTTTGAAACCTTGTAATTAAATCAGCTTTTGTGGCTTTGCTGGTTTCCCTGGAAACGGCCAGCCGGTTAGCTCTACGTTATACCCTTCTTAATTATATTTTGCATTGGATTCAATAGGGTAAAGATTTAAACCGCAATAATTTGCCATATAAGCAAAGTCTTTATCGGTTGTTAAAAGTTGCGCTTCATAACTTATTGCCATAGCCGCAATTAAACAATCGGTTGCTGTAGTCGCAACACCATTTTTTCTGCAATTATTTGCGATCTGCGCTGCAAGTTTATGATGCGATTCATTAGCAACCAAGATAGTAAATCCTGTTATAAGCTGATACATTCTGTTGAATTGAGATTCTTCTTTTAATCCCGTTAACAGTTCTTGAAACACAATTCCAGGCACAACAAGTGCTTCATCTTGTTCAATTAATGTTTTTAGCTGTTTTATAACAGAATGATTTGATTGCTCTTGTTTTCTTCTAAATGCTAAAGACCAAACTGATGTATCTACAAAAATCATTTTTCTTGCCGTTCTTGTTTGTAGTCGTAAGTTTCATCAAAATCAAATGTACCAAAGGATTGAATAACGGCTAAACGTTTTTGTTTGGCTACATATTCTTTTAAGGCGGCATTAATGGTGGCTTGTTTGGTTTTGTGTTGACCTAAGCGTTTTGCTTCTTCTAATAATTCTGGGTTGTAATTAGTTGGCATTTTTATACTCCTAAAATCATACGTTCAACGTGCTGTTTTGCCTGTGCCAATTCGTCGGCGGCTTGTTGTTGTAGCTGTTTGGCTTGGGTGCGTAACGCGCTGATGTGGTCGGCGATTTCGGTTTGTTTTTCGGGTAGGGGGAGTGGGATTAATAAATTTTCAATATCTTCCGTTTGTAATCTTGGTAATGTGTTACCAGACATTAAGCATTTTGTTTGAGAGACAACTATCTGACTTCTTAAAAAAATAGCTAAAAATTCATTTTTTAAATTTTGAACCTTACTATTTAATATATGAAATTCAGTTGAGCATACACCATTAAATTCTGCCAAATATACTTTATTTAAATAGGGTCTTAACTTAGGAAAAAGAACTTCATCTTTTTTAAAAAAGACTGCGGAACTAAAAGATTGTTTCTCTGATGTTTCAATAAAGTTTCCTGTATTACTTTCAATGTTTTCTAATCCAATATAGGGAAAACTGGACGAATCAGAAACAATTGATTTAGAGAAATTGGCAACGAATTTCAGTTTTTTAAAAGTAAAATTACAATTTTCTATCGCCTTAATAGCTGACACTCTATTTTCATTATAAATATTTGCATCAAACCGCCCACCGCTTACTTGACTGGAACGAGCGAGAAAATAGATTTTCTTTTCGCTAGGTGGCGGTAAAGTAATTCCCAATGCTTGCAATAAATAGCTGTCTATACTTGCCAATAACGCGGCGGCTTCGGCTTCTTTTTGTTTTTTCTTTTCTTTTGCAATATTTACAAATTGATTTATTTCTGCCATTTTTTCAACGTCAGGCATAATCAAAGGATATTTCCTTAAATTTGAAATAACAACTCGCCCTCTTGTTGCACCAGAATTTAAACGCCAAAATAAATCTTGTCCGATTTTGGTATTTATAAAATTAACAATATAGTTTGCAAGTAATATATCATTTACAAAGACTGCCGCTAAATCACCGCGAATATTCGCCTCTGGTATTGTTTCGGGTACAACACTTGCCGCGCCCATTGTTGCACCCGTTTTAGCAATAACAACATCATTCGGAAATACGGTTGAGCGACTAATTTCTTGATGTTTTTCGGGTGAAATATAAATTAAACCATCTACAGCGCTTTCAATTCATGATAGTTAATAAGAAAACTCAGCCGCATGGTTGAAATAATTTTTTGCATTGCGAAACGTTATTATCTCAAAAGCTTGTT
>SBAV01000399.1 GCA_005239965.1 Methylobacter tundripaludum | reverse complement strand
CTCCACTAATAAAAGGACATATTAAGCCTTACACAAGGCTCTGAGACATTGATCAATGCAATTAATGTCACTTTATTAGCTGCGTTCTCTATATGACGCAGCTCATACTTAAGATTGCAAATAGGCATGCCTTTTGGACTCGCTACTTCCTAATGAAAAAACCACCGAGGCAATGAATGGCGCGCATCCCGGAAGCTATTTTCATTACGGGATAAAACCATCAGTATCTTTATGCACTTCCATTAAATTTTTAACTTCAGTCCTTTCTTCAGTTTCAAGCAGATTATATTTCTCGGTTAAATAAGTCTTGAGCCAAGCTTCTGGGTCAATATTTGCTCTCGATGATTCTTCCAGTTTCATTAATCGTTGTTTGAGCATGTGTTGTGACATCAGCAACAGCTCTATATCAGACATCGCAACATACTTGTCGGGATGCAAGTTATTGCCGTTAATGATTTTTTCTAGCTGATGTTTCTTGAACCCGAAGGTATGGTTAATTTCCGCCCTAATTTCCAGCATAGCCAATAACAAATCACTTCCGGTACAGGAATCATCGAATAAGCAGCCAAACCTATTGAGCATATAGTTAACGGCAAACCGGTAAATATCTGATTCTCTAACAAACAGGCGGGATGCAATCGTCTGGACTGCGGCGCGGTCACTATCAGCCAGGCGCAAGGAAATAATCTGTTTTAGATCGTTCAATTCTCAATGCCTTTATAGTTTTAGTTGTTATTATTTTGGTGAATCATGTCCTCACAGCCCAGCCCGCTTAACATTTTAGAAATTCAAAAAACTCAATTAATCATAGCGTCGAATAATGTGTTACATAAAATCAGCAGACCCAGATTTACATAATATAAAAAATAAATGTTACAGAAATAAGACAGTTTCAATCTGATGTGGAAGTTGATATGTAATACATTTGTAGTTCATTACACAGAACTTTAATGGAATTGTCATAATTTTGGCATATTAATCTGCCAATATTCCGGCGAGTTGAGACAACACGGTAAGAAAGCAATTCTAGGTAAACATTCAGGAAGGAATCTGATGAGGACGAATTGAAGGTAAGGGTGCTGTTGAAGACAGGGAATCCGAATAACCCTTAATGCAGGGTTTAAAGTAGTAGTTTTTCTAGGCCGATATAAAAAACTGATGCAGTTTATGTGTTTTCGGACAACAAGCATATAGATATTCGTTTTTAGATTTGTTGACCTTTTCAATCATTTTTCAGCTTTCGTTTTTTTTATTGAGCGAATGGTTGTTTACAGAATTTATTGTTTGATTAAACCAAGGATAAAATTATGAAAAAATTAATGTTGGGTGCGGTGGTTTCTACTATTTTATTGAGTGGTGTTGCAAGTGCAGCTATTACAGTTGGTGCCAATGGCATTCCTGTAATTACACCTGCTAATACTTATGAAATCTATTTGTCAGGTGCCTCTGCTGCTCAAAATTTTATTGATTTATTATTGACGAGCTCAAGCGTTCCAGCTGCCAGTAGACTGTGTAATTCAGCAAAAGCAATCTACAAATACAGCGATAACGGTTCAGGTAAGGACCAAAACGCATACTTGTGTGAGCTTAATCCTTCAAATACCAAATTGGCCGGCTTGTCTGCCGGTAAAGCCAACCTGCTGATTTACAAGCGCAGTGTAGGCGGTTCGGCTATGGGCGTTAGTCCGCTGATTGCAGAGGCAAACGGCAATGCAAGCGATGCTTCTATCAGTTACCTGAAAGTGGATAATGCGGCCAATTGCACAGCACCCACAGTCAGCAGTGGTCTGTCAAGAATAACCTGTAACTACACTGATGGAAATCCGGCGCTATCACAAAAACATGTTTCTGATTTCGGTATTTCGGATGTGGATCCATTGCAGTTTCGGGGTGCCAATACTGAAGCCGGCTTTAACCCTGTGAAACCGGCTGATGTCGCCAAGTTGGTAATAAAATCTGCTGCCGTCAATATATTTAATACGCCCGTTACCTTGAAATTGCGCAATGCCTTGCAGGAAGCCCAATTTCCAAAAACCAGTGATTGTAACCCTCTAAATGCAGGATATAAACCAGCAACAGCAGAATCCTCTGCCTGTATGCCAAGCTTAAGTTCAGGGGTTATCACCAGTATTTTTTCCGGCCAGCTTAATTCATGGTCGCAACTGAAATTGGGTTCTGCTGGCAATTTGTTCGACAATGCTGCAAGTTCTGCAAGTAAGGTATCTGATGATCGCCTGCATATTTGCCGCAGAAATAACGGCTCTGGCACCCAGGCTCAATTGGGCATCAAGTTTTTAAATTATCCTTGTAATGCTACGGCAACAGCGCCGGCAGTTGACACGGGAGCTATTCCTGAAGCTGTCAATAAAGCACAAGTTCATGCCTTGTCATCATCAGGCGGCGTTACAGAATGTTTGAATGAACTGGATTCAGGATCAAACACAGTAGGGACTTCGTTCAACAACACTTACGGTTCTCGTTGGGCAATTGGTATACAGGCGGTCGATCTGAACGCTGATCGGGCTAATGCTTTTCGTTACATAAAAATCGACGATGTAAAGCCCACTTTGCAAAATGTTGCTAATGGCAAATATAAAGACTGGGTTGAATTAACCTACCAGTACAATAAAAACCATAATTTTGATCAAAGCGAAAAGAACATAGTTGAAGAAATCATTAAACAGTCAGCTAACCCAGCAGTACTGGCAAGTTTAAATTTAAAAGCAGTACACAGTTTTGGCCAAGGCGGGTTTTTGGCTGTGCCCCAAGCTTACGCAGCATCAGCGAATGGAAATGTGGTGCTTTCAAAGCCAGTAAATCCATTGAGTCATGCGACTAAAGTTGCTGCCACAGACAACTGCCGTGCACCAGCAATTTATAGCCCAACAGGTGGTTTGCAGCTTAAGTAATTGATATCGTCGCTGTAAATAAATACGAAGCAAATAATTACTTGATTGTAAGCAAGCCAATCGTTTCCGGACGATTGGCTTTTTTGCTTGCCAAAGTAAGTGAGAGTTAAGGATAAAAAATGCTTGGGGGTGTTGGCAGTTAATAATGTATTTTGATCCTTCCAGCAGAACTGGAAGCATTGTCATCAAAAATTAATATAACTTTAATAAAATTAAAAACCCGTAAGGGTTTTTGAATAAAAATAACCGCTTGCGGTATTGCTGCCGCCACCACAATCTAACAATAGAAATATGCACTTGAATGCTACTGAAAGGTAAGTGCAAATTCAGTGGGAATGTTCGCTAAATACAAGAGCCAAATTATCAAAAGCAGCGGTTCACAAAATCGACATTCGATCAAATACAGCCAATTAAAACATGCGGATATATGAAACCAAGCAAAGTGCCTTCACGATCAGTGGCATTGTACTTTTTTTAGGGATAAGCCTGAATTTTACACTGGCAGCGGAACAGCCACAGCAGGAACAAGTGTCGCAAGGACAGGCAACGCAGCAAGAAGCCCATTTTGATCTGTTGGAGTTGCGTGTAAAAGGCAATACCGTACTTGAACGGAATCAGCTGGAACGTACTGTCTATCCATTCCTCGGCCCCAAAAAAAATATCGATACGGTGGAGCAGGCACGCACCGCCCTGGAAAATCTGTACCATGCAAAAGGCTACCAGACAGTAACCGTTGATATCCCTGAACAAAATGTCGAAAATGGGGTGGTATACCTGCAAGTGATTGAGGGCAAGGTTTCTCGATTACGGGTTAAAGATTCCCGTTATTTTTTATTGGGCAATATTAAGGCCGGCGTACCGGAGCTTGCCGAAGGAAAAGTACCCAATCTGCCGATAATGCAGAAACAGCTCGCCGCTGTTGATAGCCAGAGTGCTGACCGCAAAGTAACGCCGATTTTGCGTGCGGGCGAAACGCCCGGAACACTGGAAGTCGATTTGAAAGTTAAAGACGAATTGCCTTTACATGGCAGTATCGCCTTGAATGGACGCAATACTTCATCAACCAGTCGCTTGAGATTGGTCACTTCACTGCACTATGATAATTTGTGGCAAAAATTCCATAGCGCGTCACTCATGTATCAGGTTTCGCCCGAAAATAACGAAGAAGTCGATGTATGGGCCGGCACCTACGCAATGCCCTTGTTCAATAGCGATGCCAGGCTTGCTTTTTATGCGGTCAGTTCCTCCTCAAATGCACAAATAGCCAGTGCTGGGGCTTTATCAGTCGTGGGTATAGGCTCTATCTATGGGGTCAGATTGGTAAATCCCTTACCGAGTCAAAATGATTTTTTTCACAGCCTTACCGTGGGTCTGGATTATAAGGATTTCAAGGAAAACCTCAGTCTGCAAGGCGCGGACGATCAGATAACCCCCATTACTTATCTTCCTTTTATGTTGCAATACAGTGGCTCATTAAGCGGTAAAGAATCACTGTTATCGTTCAATGCGGGCGTAAATTTTTCAATACGAGGGCTGGGTAATGATCAAAAGGAGTTTGAAAATAAACGCTTTAATGCACGGTCAAATTATGTCTACTTGACAGCTGGCATTAATTTTAATCATGACTTGCCATGGGGCATGGAATTTGCCAGTCGTTTTTCCGGGCAGATATCCGACTCACCTTTAATCAGTAATGAGCAGTTTTCACTGGGCGGTATGCAAAGTATACGCGGTTACTTTGAAACGCAGGCATTGGCCGATGATGGTTTTATAGGCTCACTGGAATTGCGTTCACCACGTTTAGCTCCCAATAATTTGGATTATATCGATAAATTACAGGCACTGGTGTTTGTGGATGGTGGTCGAGGCTGGATACAAGATGCTTTACCCGGAAATCCTAAAGGTAACGAGCTGGCCAGTATCGGTTTTGGATTGCGCTTTCAACTGTGGAAATACTTTGTCGGGGTACTTGATTTGGGTTTCCCCTTGCTTGATTTGAAGCCAGTGCAGCAAGGCGATCCAAAATTGCATTTTAATATTGCGACGGAATTTTGAGATTTTGAATAGCATGGTTAGAAAACAAAATGCAGGGCAGTACATAAAAACAGGAGACCTGTTTAGGTTAAAACCATTGCTGGCTTATGTGCGACTGGCAATAGCCGGTGGCCTGTTTGTCGGTTCTGTTTCATCCGTTCGGGCTGAACTGCCGGTACCGTCCCAGGTCTGGGCAACGATGGGTAGCGCGACCAATCACGTTTCTGGTGATACCTTGCGGGTTGACCAACACAGCGACCGAGCCATTCTGAATTGGGAAAAATTTAATGTCGGCGCTAAAAATCAGGTTCAATTCCATCAGCCCAACAGCGCTTCCATTGCACTCAACCGTATTTTCCAAAATGATCCCAGCCAGATTCTGGGGAAGGTAACCGCTAACGGCCAGATATATCTCTATAACAAAAACGGCTTTGTGTTTGGTAAAGATTCAACAGTCAATGCCAATACGCTGGTTGCATCAACATTGGACATATCCGATGAGGTCTTTAAAAAAGGGATTATTCGTGAATTTGATGAAACCGGTAATGCCGCCCTGCAAGCCAAACCCAATGATCCCCAAAATGCCGCTATTCAGGTAGATAAGGGGGCAAAAGTGCATGTCGGCAAAAATGGCCGCCTGATCATGGCTGCCCCGACTGTAAACAACTCTGGTTCGTTAACTGCCGATGAACAAGGCCAGATTATTGTGGTTGCCAGCAAGGACAAGGTTTATTTGCAACCAGCGGATAATAACAGTCCTTTTGCCGGTTTGCTGGTCGAGGTTGGTAGTGGCGGGAAAGTGTCAAACATGGGCGAAATTTTAGCCCGTCAAGGTAATGTGTCGCTGGCCGGATTTGCTGTCAATCAGGGTGGACGCGTTACGGCAACCACATCGGTCAACGTCAACGGTTCTATCCGGTTGTTAGCCCGTGAAGCGGCTGAAAAGCAAAGCGATGTCCTGGTGGCCACCAAAACTGATCGCCGGCTTGATTTGAAAGATGGCCTTGGTACTGAATCCAGGGTCACCTTTGCTCCGGGCAGTGTTACCCAGATAGTTGCTGATAAAAAAGGGGGGGCCGCTATTGACGAGCAGGATCAGCCGGCTTCTTATCTGGAAGTTTCCGCGAATACCGTACACATGCAGTCCGGTTCAACCATTGCCGTCCCCAGCGGCAAGGTTGATATGACTGTGACAGACGACTTACTGGATTCAAAACAAGGCTCTAAAGGACGCATTCTACTTGATAAGGGGGCTTTAATTAACGTTTCGGGAACACAAGGTGTATCAGCGCCCATAAACCGCAATGTGGTTGAAGTTCCGGTGCAGAGCTTTGAATTGCGTGACGCCCCTGAACAAAGAGGAGGTGTCCTGCAGGGTCAAACCATTCACGTTGATATTCGCAAAGACACCAAAATTGTTGATACCAGTGGGGCAGAAGCGCGTTTTGAACGCAAAATTGATGAGCGCTTGGGTGACGGCGGTGAAATCAATCTGACCTCCAGTGGTGATGTGATCGTTAATAACGGGGCGACCGTTAATATCGCTGGCGGTTCTGTCGATTTTCAGGATGGCTATATTAAAACGACAAAACTGTTGACCGATTATGGCCGGATTGTCGATATCAGTGATGCCGATCCTAATGAGCGCTATGTCTCGGTTTTTGGTGTAGTCAAGGAGGAGCATAGCAAATGGGGCGTTAGCAAAATATGGGACACCACTGCTCAATTTGGCCAGGGTCGCTTTGAACAGGGATACACGGAAGGCAAAGATGCGGGTTCGCTTAATATTACTGCGCCGCACGCGCAATGGAACGGCGAATTAATTGCCGGGTCAACTAAAAGCCTCTATCAGCGCACCACTGCCAACATGCCTGCTGGCGGTTCGTTTACTTATGATGCAACCGTATTTAATTCGACACAGGGTGTTTTATTTCAAACTGAAAAAAATGTGCTTGATGTCGGTTTGGCAGACAAATTTCCGCAAGATGCCACTAACCATCCCTTGGATTTAGTGTTGTCTACCGCATTAGCCAACCAGTCTGGGCTACAAAACCTGACTGTCAAAACCCTCGGTAATGTAACGGTTGCGCCCGATGCAGAAATAACAATGGCCACAGGAAGCCAGTTTAAGCTGGAAGCCGGGACGGTTAATGTAAAAGGGGGTATTTATTCCGCCGGTGGCGGCATCACTCTTGCCAGTGTCAATAACGGCATTGCTCAGGATTCAGGCAACATGAATCTGGATGCCGGTTCTGTTTTGGACGTGTCAGGTCGCTGGGTCAATGACTTTGAAAAGGGCTTGGATGCCACACCGACTGAACCGCTGGCCATTGATGGCGGCACAGTCAAGTTGACAGCGACAGGCGATCTGGCAATGAATGCCGGCTCCGCCATTCGGGCTGATGGCGGTGCCTGGTTGGGATTGAATACGAAACTAACAGCAGGAAAAGGCGGTGCTATCAGTCTGGCGGCGACAGGCAGCGGGGGCAAACCCTCATTATTACAGCCAAATGGAGAGTTATCGGCGTACGGTTTGTTCAATAATGGCAGCCTGGGTTTAAGTAGCGGCAAAATCATTGTTGGTTCTGCTGATAGTGCTCCAGGAGCCATAACGCCCTTGGTTTTGGGGGAAAGCAACGGCAAATTCGCTTTTGCGCCAAACCTGGGATTTAGCGAAATTAATTTGACCAGTAACTTTGATGACCTGACCGTAAAAGGCAATACATCCTTGAATCTGGTCGCACAAAACCGGGTATTGCAAAATGATTTCAGGCAGGTAGCGAGCAGCAAATCACTGACGGATTTTAGCCATATCGAAACCTTGCCGGAACATCTGCGCCGACCAGTGGATTTAAGTTTAACCGGGTTAAAAAACGTAATACTGGAAACAGGCAGCCACATTTTAGCGGATAAACAAGCCTCCATTAGTCTGGCCTCCACAGAGGCAGGCATTTATGTCGATGGCTCGATAGCTGCGCCGGCAGGCGCTATTAACCTTGCAATTAACGCCGATCCTGCCGTTCAGTATAATTCCGCGCAGGCAATATGGCTGGGAAAACAGGGGCAATTGCTTGCAACCGGAAGTACACGTATGAATCCTGCTGATGCTTTGGGTCGACGCTCAGGCAATGTACTGGATGGCGGCGAAATCACTTTGAGCGCCAACAGGGGTTATGTGATTCTCGAACAGGGATCACGCATTGAGGTATCCGGTACACACGCAGTGCTGGATTTGCCAGGGCGTGATGCCAGTACACCTGGAATTCGATATAACGCCACTGAAATAGGCTCCAATGCGGGGAAAATTGCTTTAACGGCAGCCGAAGGCGCTGTGCTGGATGGCAGTTTAAAAGGTTTGGCGGGTTCTGCAACTACGCGTAGTGGTCGTTTGGACGTAAGCCTGGATCGGCAGTCACGTAATGAGCCGCCGCTTGCCGAACAGCAACCCGGAAAAGAGTTTCCTGTGGGGCCAATGGCCATCAATGTTAGACAAACAGACCCAGAACCGCTGAATCAGAACATCACGTTTGGTAATGTTGTGCCTGCTAATTTAAATGGCCGGGCAACGTTAAGCAGCGACAAAATAGCAAAAGGCGGTTTCTACGATGTGCGTTTGTCATCACCTGATGAAGTAAAATTTCAGGGGGATGTGACAATAAACACCCAGGCACGCATTGATATTGATGCCCAAAAAGTGTCATGGGAAAAATTAGGTGGCGCAGCTACGGGGGCAGTTAATCTCAATACCGCATATTTGAGGATGGGTTCCTCTTTGGTTAGGGAAATTAACGCCTTACCTACCCTGGGCGCAGGTACATTCACGGCGAATGCGCAATGGCTGGAATTAGGTGGCGCATCCTTGTGGAACGGCTTTAGCCGGATTAATCTAAACAGTACACATGATTTACGCACGGTGGGGATACGTCCAAGCGATAGCCAGCGGGATTTTATTGGTGCCCTGGTGACGGCAGCGAATCTGAACTTGAAAGCCAGCCAAATTTATCCGTCTACGTTGACCAATTTCACCTTTGCCGTTAAAAACAATCCTGAAGGGCAAATTACCCTAGCGGGCAATAATACCGATAAAACGCCGTTATCCGCCGCTGGCGTGTTAAATTTTGCAGCACCGGTAATCAACCAAAACGGTATATTGAAAGCACCGTTTGGAGCAATTAATTTGACGGCGGGATCCAGTTTGACGCTGGGCAAAGGCAGCCTTACTTCTGTTTCTGGAGCCGGTCAATTGGTTCCTTTTGGCGTTACCCAAGGCGGCCTTGACTGGCTTTATCCTTTAGACAGCTTCCGTAATCTGGTTTTCAACACGCCGCCCGAGAAAAAACTGAATTTGTCAGCCCCCGAAGTGACATTGGCAAAAGGTAGTGTTGTTGATCTGTCCGGCGGTGGCGATTTACTGGCCTATGAATTTTTGCCGGGTTCTGGCGGATCTTATGATTATTTACAACCCGGCAGCACATCATACCAGGGCGGTTTTGCAGTTTTGCCGACACTGGGATCGTCCATAGCGCCGTTTGATCATTTGCAAAGTACTAACTTTAAATTTACGCCAGGCAGTAACGTTTACCTAAGCGGAACAGACAAGCTACCTGCCGGCGAGTATACAGTATTGCCCGCCCGCTATGCCTTGTTGCCCGGCGCTTTTCTGGTGACACCGCAAGCGAACACACAAGACCAGATATCCACAACCTATACCCCGGATGGGTTGCCCATAGTTGCAGGTTACCAGGCAGTGGCGGGAACAACTGTCCGGGATGCACGCTGGAGCGGCTTTCTCATTGAGCAAGGTTCGGATATCCGCAAACATTCTGAATATGAAGAACAAACTGCAAACCATTTTTATGCAGCGCGTGCGCTGAAAAATGAAACCAGTGTTCCCTTATTGCCGATGGATAGCGGCCAGATTTCAATTGCCGCGCAAAATAAACTGATACTGGAAAGCGACTTTAAAGTGGCTACGCAAAAAGGCCGGGGTGCGCGCATGGATATTGCTGCTGACCAGCTTAAAATAGTAAACAACTTAAGCGCAAAACCAACGGCAGGCACCCTGGAAGTACTGGCGAAGGAGTTGGACAATCTGAGCGTTGACAGCTTATTGCTGGGAGGGACGCGCAGCAGCAATGCCGTAACGGGCGCAACTGATTTGAATGTGACGGCAAGTGATGTGATATTCGATACCGGCACACGGATGCAGGTCACTGATATGATTGCCGCAGCGAAAAATCAGGTGGAAGTCAACAGCAGGGCGACGTTGGTTGCGAGCGGCAAGGTCAATACAGGCGACAGCTTGCTCAATGTGGCCGGTGATGGCGCTTTATTAAGGATTTCCAGTGATAAGCAGGTGACCTTAAACAGGACATCAGCACCGGGCAGTACCGGCGAGCTGCTGATTGCACAAGGTGCAACCTTGAATGCTTCCGGGTCTATGTTGCTGGATGCTAGTAAGTCAACAACGCTTGCGGGAAATATTAAGATGGAGGGAGGCTCGTTGAATCTGAGTGCGAATGCCATCAATATAGGCAAAAAGGACGATTTATCAGGCAGTGCCTTGAACTTATCCAATGAAAAGCTGCAAAATCTTTCTGTCCATGAACTGGTGTTAAACAGCCGCGACACCATTAATTTTTACGGTAACGCCAACGTCGGTCAGATAGATAATAAAGGCAAATTCGGTTTTGATCGTTTGGTTATGAACGCAGCCGGTTTTTCAGGTTTTGGTAGCGCAGGACAAACGGTAAAGTTACAGGCAGACAGCCTGCTGCTACAAAACACCTTGGCTTCAGTACCCGCAAAAGCTGGCACTGGCCAGGGAAACATGGATATTATTGCCAATCATTACGTCCAGGGTGATGGTGATTTTAGCATCAATGGTTTCAATAAAATCAATGCCAACGTGGCAAATGATTTTGGTGCGGACGGCAAAGGTGTATTGAAGGTGGGTGCCGACCTGAATTTGACTACCGGCTTTGTCACTGCCGCAGGAGGCTCAAACATCAAAATTGATGCCAGTGGCCATAACGTACAGATGAACGACAGTGGTCGTGTTGCCAGGCCAATTTCAACAGGTTTTGGCGGCGCAATGGATATCGTCGCCAATGCGATTGATCTTAATACTAAAGTCCCGCTGCCTTCGGGTTCTCTTGGTTTGCATGCGTTGACAGGGGATGTATCCGTTGGTTTGCATACATTGACAGGGGATAAGCCCGTACCTGGCAAGGCCGACATCGATCTTGCCGGTCGCGCGGTAAATTTTGCAGATACTGTTGAATATACACCGGGAGGAACATTCAGGGCCACGGCCGACAACGGTAATATCACGCTTGCAAAAGGCTCTAAACTGGATTTAAGCACTGGCGGCGGTTCTGCCTCTGGCGGCACATTAAGCCTTGAAGCTGCCAAGCATTCGGTAGCGCTGCTAGGACAGTTAAAAGCCACATCTGGACAGGCTGATATTGATGTGTCCGGCTTCGATGTAACGGCAAGTTTTGATGGCTTAATGAATACCCTACGCACGGCAGGTATTTCGGATTCAATTTATTTCCGCTCCCGTAACGCAGATATTGTCCAGGCCACTAGTGCCGCTATCAAAACAAACGCCATAACCCTGATTGCCGACAAAGGAAAAATAGACTTGTCAGGTACCCTTGATGCCAATGCTGCTAAGGAAGGCGGATCCATAAAATTATATGCTGGCGACAAAATTGCTTTGGGTAGCGGCGCAACATTGACAACCAAAGGTACGGGTAAAAATGCCACAGGCGGACAAATACTGCTGTCGTCGGTAGATTCGGATACTGATGGCACTAGCGGTATCGAAATAAAGGAAGATGCGCTCATTGATGTTAGCGGATCAACACAGGAAACTGGCGGCGAGGTGACGTTGCGAGCCCAGCGCGTTGACAGTAACCATGATGGCCGGGATGATGCTATCAATATTCAGCCTATAGCAGGCACTGTGCAAGGGTTTACACAAAAAACACCAGTTTTGAATGCTACCGGCCAGTTACAAACGCCTGGATACAGTAAATTTTATGCTGAAGGCGTTAAAAAATACGGCAATTCAGATTTTGCGGCTCCAGGACAAATTAACGACACTGACATCGCAAAGATCAAAGAAGATGCTGATGCCTATATGACCACAGCTAATATGCTGAAAGTCAGCAAAGACTTAGGCAAAAATATCCGTTTGCGGGCAGGTGTAGAAATTGACTATAACGGCGATTTAACTTTAGGGTCAAAATGGGATTTTGCTGACTGGCGTTACAATGAATCAACAAATTTGGCCGCTTTGCCCGGAACCTTAACCATTAAGGCCACGGGTACATTGGCGTTGGATAATTCCATATCGGATGGCTTTAAGGATGGGATTTTGGCGTCGAGTATTCCCGTAACCGATTTGTTGCAAACGGGTGATTCCTGGTCTTACCAATTGACCGCCGGCGCAGATCAGCTGAGTGCCGATACCGCTGCGACCGTTGCAGCAGAAGACAAGGCTTCGGCAAACGATCTGGTAATAGGCGCCAATACCACTGTGCGTACAGGAACCGGCGATATCCAATTGGGTGCAAACGGAAATATTGTATTCAGCGACCAGACTTCAACAGTTTATAACGCAGGCAGACCGGAAAATACTGCCCGATACGGCACTTTAAGCAATGATGTCGTCGGATATTTATTCTACAGTGAATATCCGGTGGATGGTGGTGATTTGATCATAAAAGCCGGCAATGATATTAAAGGCGCCATCAGTAACCAGTTTATCGATAACTGGCTGGTGCGGCAAGGCAGCTGGACAAACAATAACAGCCATACAAACGAGATTGCAACGGCGTGGGGCGTAGCGCTGGGTTATACAGCGGGAGTTGGTAATATTGCGGATGCCGATGCGCCACTTTTTCAGCAGAATGTAGGATCGTTCGGCGGCGGTAAAGTTAACATCAGTGCCGCAAGGAATATTAACGATCTTTCGGTGATGATGCCGACCAGCGGTAAACAAATAGGTGAGCCTAAAAAAGGCAGCTTTTCTGATTTTCTGACGAATGTCGTGCAAATCCAGGGTGGTGGAGAAATGCACGTAACTGCCGGTGGTGATATTGCTGGCGGCGCGTATTTCCTGGGCAAAGGCAATGGAACCATCACGGCTGGCGGCGATATAAAAGGGGGGGAGCAGTTTAACAATGGACCTCAGCTGGTCATGGGCGACAGCAATCTGGCTTTGAGTGCAAATAAAGGCATAGCCCTATCGGCTGTATCGGATGCCATGATGTTGCATTCCGGGAAAAAATCAGTTGCGGGTGGCGCAGATACCAATTTTTTCAGCTACACCGATAAAAGCGGGCTTGCGTTGCAATCACTGGCCGGCGATGTGCATTTAGGTGCGGATACGTCGGTTATCGGCGATGTGGAACTATTGAGTCTTGAGGGAAACCAGTTACGCTTGTCTGAGATTTATCCGGCGTCATTACAAGCCGCAGCTTTTGGCGGCAGTGTGCTGGTTGACAATGAAATAACCCTGTTCCCATCGGCCTCATCAACGTTAAGTCTGTTGGCAAACCAGAATATAAGCTCGAATGTTGAGTCATTAAGGGTGAGCATGTCAGATGCTGACCGGGCATTGTTACCCAGCGCAGTGTTTCCATTGGCGAAAAACAATTTGAGTGATACTGAAGCAAGGCTAAACCCATTTGGCATTCCCGCCTTAATCCATGCAGCCGTTCCCGTACATAATGACGATCAGGAGCCGGCAAGGGTGGTGACACAGGCGGGTGATATTAATAACATTCAATTTAATTTACCAAAAAAGGCTATCGTCCAAGCCGGTCGTGATTTGAGCAATGCCTTGATCGCAATACAACATGTCAATAAAAATGATGCCTCTATTCTCTCGGCAGACCGTGATATTCAATATACCAGTGAACGCAGTCCGGACGGCGGCTTAGCCGGTAATGTCAACAAGATCGAAATCGCAGGCCCAGGTGATGTTCTGGTAAAAGCCGGTCGTAATATAGATTTGGGCGCCTCAGTCGGTTTATCGACAGTGGGTAATGTCTTCAATCAGAACCTGGCGAGCGGCGGAGCCAATTTGAGTGTTTTGGCAGGCTTAAATACGCGTAACCCAGATTACGCGGCATTTTTTGATGTTGCCAAATATGCGGATAATTACGTCAAGTTCAAGACGTTGGTGACCGGATTTATGCGGGAACGCTCCAGTGACAAAAAGTTGACCGAAACTGCGGCGTTAGCCAAATTCAGGCAATTAAACGCCAGTGACTATGCGTCCATTCAACCGAAGCTGGATAGCCTTACAAGTAAAAAATACACGGGGCAATTAACAAATATTAAAACGCTGGTTACGCGATTTATGCAGCAGCATCAGGATGATCCATCCTTGGCTGAAGGCACTGCATTAAAGGCATTTTCAAAATTAAAGGCCAATGAATATTTGCCTGTTCAACCACAATTGAATGCGCTGGTAAACCAGGTGTTTTTTAATGAGCTAAAGGAATCCGGCTCTGCTTCCGCTAAATCCAGTGCTTTGGGCAACGCGCGTGGCTTTGCGGCAATCGATACCTTATTTCCTGGAAATCAATGGAAAGGTGATTTGAATTTATTTTTCAGTAAACTGCAAACCATTCAGGGTGGCAATATTGATTTACTGGTGCCGGGCGGACAAATCAATGCCGGTCTTGCCGTTTCCTTTAACGGCTCAAAGCCCTCTTCAGAGCTTGGGATAGTCGCGCAAGGGCAAGGCAACATTAATGCGTTTGTTCATGATGATTTTATCGTTAACCAGTCCCGTGTGTTTGCGCTCAGCAGCGGCGATATCCTGGTCTGGTCATCTGAAGGCGATATTGATGCGGGTCGTGGTGCCAAGTCAGCTATTGCTGCGCCACCGCCCATCATCAGCTTTGATAAAAATGGAAATATGGCTATCGAGTTTCCGCCTATCGTTTCCGGTAGCGGTATACGTACTGCCGCAACGTTTGGCGATACACCCGGTGACGTTTTTCTATTCGCTCCGAAAGGTGTGGTTAATGCAGGAGAGGCCGGTATTGGCGGAACCAACGTGACCATTTCGGCAACTGCAGTACTGGGTGCCAATAATATCCAGGTGGGTGGTATCGGCACAGGTGTTCCTGTTGCGTCAACGGGCAGCCTCGCCGCAGGCCTGACTGGCGTCAGTAATTTGAATGCCAATGTCAGCCAAGTAGCTCAAGCCGCTGCGGATACAAGCAAAAACAATGCAGAAAAGGCCACTAAGGATCTAAAGCTGGGCACACTCAGTGTTGATATATTGGGTTTTGGTGACTCTAATAGCAGTCAGGGTAATGATGACAAACGCCACAAATCCAAGTCTTCTTCGTGATTAATAATCAATAGCTCAGCTAAGCCAGGCCCGCATCAGCGTGTAGGGGCTACAGAGTGAATTCATACATAATTTGAATGTTCCTGATCCAGAAGTAAAAAACAACTTAACGTGAGCAATGGGCTTTGAGCGTTGAGCAAAAACAGTTAGCTCTTGATTCGTCGGCATTCTTGCCATTTTTAAAGAAACATTAACACAACTGCTTGTTAAGCAATAAATATTCCTTTTTTATTGTAATAATCTTGTAATAAGCCTTTGTAATAATTCCGCTTATTAAACATAAGTGAGAGTAACAATGAAACGGCTTGGTCTATTGCTGATACTTTTAGCACTGTTGCCTTCTATGGCATCAGCGTGGTGGAGCGAGGAGTGGGGGTACAAGAAAAAAATAAGCCTGGATGTGCAAAAGCTTAAACAAGACGGCGTTACTATTCCTGATGATGCGTTTGCGCTGATTCGTTTGCATACCGGCAATTTTAGCTATTTTCTTGATCTCGCTGAAAAGGGTAAAGATATTAGACTACTAGCTGGTGATGAAACTACGCCGTTAAAATTTTATATAGAAAAACTGGATCCTGTCAACGAAATGGCATTGATTTGGGTCAAATTACCCAAGGATATTGCCGCATCTCCTGAGCCTGCGGTATGGATGTATTACGGCAATCCACAAGCTGTTGATGGCCAGGATGCGCCTGGTTCTTTTGATGTCAGTGAAGTTCTCAGTTACGCATTCGGCAAAAATGCCGTGAAAGACTTGACGGCAAATGTCAATAACCCCTCTGTAAACACTGCGGCCAGTGCAGAAGGTGGATTGATAGCTGATGCGGCAGCGTTTAACGGCAGTCAAGCCATCCGAATTCCTGCAACGCCCAGTTTACAAATGTCACCCGCAACAAGCTGGACTTTTTCAACCTGGATAAAAATTGACCAAGCTCAACAAAACACGGTCTTGCTACAGCGTTCGGGAACAGGAGGAAGCTTGGCTTTATCTGTCAGGGAAGAGATCCCCTACCTGGAAGTGGATAACAGTGGCAACAAACAGGAATTTGCTGGAACGACCCAGATAACCAAGGGTGCGTGGCATCATCTGGCAGTAGTGGCAACAGCCAGCAATCTCACATTTTATCTGGACGGAGCTGCGGCGGGCACTTCTCCCTTCTCCCCACCTGAATTGACCGGTGAAATCAGCATTGGTGGCGACATAACTGGGGCGCGGGGATTCGTCGGCATGCTGGATCAATTGGCACTGTTTAAAGTTGCACGGGATGCCAACGCCATTAAGTTTGATGCAAAAATGCAGGGGCCTTCTTCAACATTGGTCGTTTATGGCGATGATTCCACGCCGGATAGTGAAGAAGGCGGTGATTCATACCTCATAGCTACGCTGGATAACGTAACTGTGGATGGCTGGGTAATTATCGGCATCCTGGGTGTTATGTGTCTCATTAGCTGGATGGTGATGATTGTCAAGGCAATAGTCATTAACCGTATCCACGGCCAAAACAAAAAATTCGAACAGGCATTCAGTAAGCTAGGCAACCAAGATATTGCCACCCTGGATGGGCAAGCAACAGAAGATGATGAAGACTTTGATGAATCACCGCTTTTGTTTTCATTGTCGAATAATCATGGCGCATTTACAGGCTCATCCATTTACCACATCTACCATGTCGGTATTGAAGAAATGAACAAGCGTTTTATGAAAGGCGTAGGCGCCGATGCCGTTGCAACACAAACTTTATCGTCGGCATCCATGGCCGCTGTAAAAGCCTCTATGGATGCTATCGTCGTCAGGGAGTTGCAAAAACTTAATTCCCAGATGGTGTTGTTGACCATCGCAATCAGTGGCGGCCCTTTTCTGGGGCTACTTGGCACTGTGGTGGGCGTTATGATCACTTTTGCTTCGATTGCAGCCAGCGGTGAAATAAACGTGAATGCGATTGCACCCGGGATTGCTGCGGCGCTGGTGGCAACCGTCGCAGGTCTTGTCGTCGCTATCCCGGCCTTGTTTGGCTACAACTACTTAGGCAGCCGCATAAAAATTATTACAGCAGACATGCACGTGTTTGTTGATGAATTCGTGGCAAAACTGACTGAGCAGCATACCTGATTAATGTTCGTATCACCCCTCCCCCGTTGAAAAAAGGGATTTGAATAAGTACTTAATATAATGTCCCACTAATAAACATAACAAAGAGAAATTGCAATGAAAGTACAAGAAGATAATGCCGCGTATGACGAAATTAACGTCACCCCCATGCTGGATTTGGCTTATGTATTGTTGATTGTCTTTATCCTGATGGCAACGGTCTCAGTGCAGGGCATTACAGTCAATTTGCCAAAAGCCAGTGATGCCCCAAGCCTTGCCAAGCCGCAAACAAAGGCCATTACCATAACTGCAGACGGTACGGTTTATCTGGATACGTTTCCTGTGACTATGGAGCAACTGGAATCTACATTGCAACAATATAAAGCCGTCAATCCGGCATTACCGGTTGTTATCAAGGGTGATGCGGCTGTGCAGTATGTCAAGATAGTGGATGTGCTGGCCTTATTGGGTAAACTTGACATTACCCAGATCGGTTTGGTTACCCAGAATCTGGTCAAATAAGGCAACTTTTTGCAATGACAAAAAAACAACGTTTTCGACGTTATCTTCCGAGTATTGCCGGCGGCCTGCTAGTTTTTACGGTAATTG
>SBAV01000112.1 GCA_005239965.1 Methylobacter tundripaludum | reverse complement strand
TACGATAGCCAATCGGCAGCAAAAATGCGATGTGCTGATTTTGGCACGAGGCGGTGGTTCATTCGAAGATTTGGCAGTGTTTAATGAAGAAACCGTCGCCCGTGCCATATTCGACAGTGAAATTCCGATCATTTCCGGTGTCGGCCACGAAACAGACATTACCATTGCCGATTTTGTCGCCGACCTGCGTGCGGCAACGCCTACTGCGGCAGCCGAACACGCAACGCCCGATCAACAAGAATGGCTGGCGCGGTTTGTATCAGTTGAAGCACGCTTACAGCAATTGTTACTGCGAAAATTGGCGTATAAACAGCAGCGTTTGGACGGATTAATTAAACATTTACAGTCCCAACACCCCAAGCAAAAATTGCTGGGTAATGCACAGCGCGTTGATGATTTGGAAGGGCGTTTGCTTCGTGCGATGCAGGTAAAACTGCGCGCTTACGCGGGCAATATTGAAACCAAAACTGCCAAATTGTGGCAGCACGCGCCAATTGTCTTACTCAATAGCCACAAACAGCGCATGGCCTACTTGAGGAATCGCCTCAACCAGGCCATGCAGTACCTGCTGGATCAGCGCAAGCAAAAGCTGTTTAACATCAGCCAGACTTTGCATACGGTCAGTCCATTGGCGACACTCAATCGCGGCTATGCCATCGCAAGCCTCTACCCTTCTGGAAAGCTGATCCGATCTACCGAACAGGTCAAGATCGGTGATATGATTCAAGTTCGCCTTGCACAAGGCCACCTTATCAGCCAAATTAAGGATATTACGCATGATTAAACGATTACTGTTACTTTCGATACTGCCTGTTTGCGTATGGGCAGGCGCATTGCCCGAACAACTGGCCGTACCCGGCGGCATAGTACAGATTCCGGTAGGCGATAATAAAATGCCAATGCCGCAGGTGTTTTTTGAAAACCATCGCGTGCTGGTGACACAGCAGGAACTCAAATGGTTGGCGTTAGTCGGTATACCGCTGGATGCAAAAATTGGTCAACACAGTATCACCCTAAAAACGCCCAAAGGAGACGCGCAAGTACCTTTCCAGATAAGTGATAAAAAATATCCAGCGCAATATCTGACCATTAAAAATAAACGCATGGTGAATCCCAATCCTGCCGACCTGAAACGTATCAGTGATGATCGGGCTGTTATTGAAAGGGCGCTATCAACGTGGACGGAACAGGCAAGTGTAGATACCGATTTTATCCCGCCAGTAGAAGGCAGGCTTAGCAGCCTGTTTGGCTTGAAACGCTTTTTCAATAAACAACCCAAAGATCCGCATAGCGGCCTGGATATTGCCGCCAGTGCAGGCACACCGATCAAGGCACCCGCTACTGCAAGGGTTATTGATACCGGCAGTTTTTACTACAACGGCAACACCGTGTTTCTCGATCATGGCCAAGGTTTAATTTCGGGTTATTTTCACATGACTGAAATCAATGTAAAACCAGGGCAACAGCTCAAGCAAGGTGATATTTTAGGCACAGTGGGCAAAACCGGACGGGTCACTGGCCCGCATTTGCATTGGAATATTTATTTGAACAACACCAAGGTTGATCCGGCTTTGTTTATTGCGAGAGATATTCCCAGATTGGATGCCCGTAATAAATAAGGATTCTAAGGATGAATCCCTTTCATAATAAAATATCGCGGAATCCTATCCCACAAATTTTATAAATACCACCATGAATAAAGATTATTGCCGATTGCGTCACAAACATGTGTTCTGATACGCAGATACGTTTAGCTCCCGCATCAGCACATCAAAGGCAACCAATAAGTTCAGATCAAAAGTTTTTAGATTAAGACATTTGGGGCAAGATTATTTCATTCCACTAAAAAGCTCACCGCATTTTTCTCTGGCCAAGTTTGGAGCATAGATGAAGTCCTTATTTTCAAGGGATTCGTTTTCGGAGCCATAAAGTTTTTCTTTTTCCATTTCCCAGCGCTTTTTGAAATAGTCGAGAAACAGCTCGGACATATTCCAGTGATCGGATTCAAACATCTCCTGATTGCCAAGTCTAAGCTCCGTTTCCCAATGCAGATAAGGCATTTTCGAAACCGGCTCGGTGAGATAAAAGCTGTTATAGACTTCCACCTTTCTGGATTGTTTGCGGATAATAATAAACAGCGGCAGACTGGGGTAGGCCATCGTAGACAAACACGCCTAGAGAGCCCGATACGGTGTCGTCTATTCGGCTAATGACATCCTCCAGCGATACTTTAAATAGTTTGGAATATTCATTGAATTCGTGCGGATTAAAGCTGCGGGTTTCCTGAGCCCGCCATTCGCCGCTTTGACAATCGGCTTTTAAAATCAGCATTCTGAAATGAACGCCCGTTTTTATGGCATTTTCCAGTTCCCGCGATTTGTTTTTGAAACGAGGATCAAAGGTAATCAGCCAATAGACGTAATCCCCTGGTTTTAGTCCATGCACAATCTGGCTGAAATCGAATTCTTTATTGGTGATACCTAATTCTACTTTGTTAAATCCAAGTATCGCATAAGTAGTTGATTTAATTCATACTATAAATATTTTTTTAATCTAGTAT
>SBAV01000330.1 GCA_005239965.1 Methylobacter tundripaludum | reverse complement strand
TACGAACAAAGCTGTTCATAAAAGCAAACCAGATAGCCTATGCTGAATTACAAAAATTACGGACTGCGTAACATCAGTTAATTAATTAACGGCTCTATAGCATGCTTTGCCACAAGAGTCCGTTGCAGTAGTTCCACACGCTGGCCATGAGCGGGCAGTTGGATAACTGACTGCTCTACCTTGGCCAAATTCTGGAGCTTATACTTATTCCCCACCAACTATTATGGCTGTTGCCATTTCAATAAATATTTATTAAAAACAACTACCTATAAATTGAATGGCTTCTTTAAACCTTTGATATAGCGAGTATTTTTACCAAACGGCAACAGCCCCTAATTCAGTAAATATAAACTATACTTATAAATTAAATGTAAGATTCAGTACAACATCGCTCGACTCTACTTCATTTGCTTACCTACAAATTTGGAGGCGGACGGTTTTAAAATCAAATGGCAGTAGTGTAATGCTGTTCCACAAACCTAAAAAACTATTACTATCAAGTCAAAGGAAAGTTCTCATGTTACGCAAATTTTCGGATAATCAAAGCGATAAATATAAACAGGCAGTGTTGGTGTTACGCGACCTTATACAAGAAGAAGGTGAGGATATTGTTACTTGCGTCTTTGCCGAAGCAACGTATGATGCTCGTCAAAAAATATTTGAAAAAAATTATGGCGTACAATCAGCGGAAGATCATCATGTTTGTACTTATCGTCTTTTAGGAAAAGCTTGTCCGGGAGAAAATTGTGATTCCCCGCAAATAATTCCTTGCGCCGACCATTTATCTGAATGGAAAAAGGATGGGAAAACTTTTGTTATCGTGTCTCAACCTTACGGTTTGGGGTATCAGGGCCTTAAAGAGACATTAGCATTTTGTGAAAAATACGGACTTGAAGCCAGTGTTAATGCACGCCCATCTTGGCATAAACCTGGCTCTGTCATCAGCTTAGAATACAAACGCGCGAGTACATCAGAACAGCTCGTCGATATCTAGGATCAACGATGCCTTGCAATATCTCGGTTAGGAAGGTAGCTTGGAGAAGATTGTGGAACTCGAGCTTTCCGTGCCTACCTCTTTAGCCACTGCTGACGACCGTGCCGTGCATGCAGAATGTAGACCTTATCTTCTGTGGCAGTAAAAAGAATACGGTAATTTAAAACAATCAAATGACGGATTTCTTTTTCAAAAAAATCATTTTCTGGAGCCAATGGGCATCGCAATGGCAATAAGGAAAGCGATTGAATCTTTTGATAAACTTCGTGATACCACTTCAAGGCATTTATGGGTGAGTCGTTTTTGATGTATAAATAAGCCTCCTCGATTTCCTGCTCTGCATTTGGAAGGATAACGATAGAGTAATGCTTCACCGCTGAACTGCGTGTTTACGTTCGAATTCTTCAAAGAATGCCCCAACGCCGCGCCCTTCCCCGCGAGCCATAGATTCCAAACCTTTTCTAATGCCTTCAATTGCCTCCAGCTTATCTACCAACGCTTGGTAAGCAGAGGCATCCTGCACTACAATTTCCGCTTGACCATTGACTGTCAAAATTTCTGGTTGGCCAGATTTTTTCAGTCGTTCAAGGTGAGTGCGCGTATTCCGCTGAAACTCGGTCAATGAATAAATGCTATCTGTTCTAAACATACATCACCTTAGCAGCTAATAAACATGTAATTAAATGTTATATGAGAGCCAGTAAAAAGACAATCGCTGATTTTGGTTCTTTTTCTTTCTGGCGTAATGAATCCTAGCGAGTGGATGGAGCTTGCGGAATTCGGGCTTTCGTGGCTTCGATGACTCCGTATTTCTCTGTGCTACTTACGGGCTACGCATTTATAACCTTTTTGGCTGAAATAGTTCTGGGCCCGATATTTGAGCCGGAATTTAGAGTTAGGATGCCTGGAACCGACGGCATCCCTACAGTGCAGAACTGCGGGTTGATTTTCGATGGTTTAAATTTAAAAACTTGAACACTGAGTAATAGGAATGTTTAACCTATTTCATTTTCATTTTCATTCTCAAGCAAACCCTGAACAGAGCGGGTTTCTGTTAAAATTATCATTATTTTTTAAGCGATCCACAAGGAATGCTAGCCAGCATGACATCTTCTACTGATCCTAAAGAGGCGCACCATTTGCCATTACGCGAAGCCGCCCTCGAATATCACCAATTTCCGACGCCCGGAAAAATTAGCGTTACGCCCACCAAACATTTATCCAATCAACGTGATCTGGCCTTAGCCTATTCGCCAGGTGTAGCGGCTGCGTGTGATAAAATCGTTAGCGATACGGCCAATGTATTCAAATACACCGTACGCGGCAATCTGGTCGGCGTCGTAACCAATGGCTCGGCGGTTCTGGGTTTGGGCAACATTGGCCCGTTAGCCGCCAAGCCTGTCATGGAAGGCAAGTCGGTATTGTTTAAAAAATTCGCAGGTATCGATGTATTTGATCTTGAGATTAACGAACCCGACCCTGACAAATTGTGCGACATCATCGCCGCTTTAGAACCCACCTTTGGGGGTATCAATTTAGAAGACATTAAAGCCCCGGAATGCTTTTATATTGAACGCAAACTCAGCGAACGCATGAACATACCGGTGTTCCATGACGATCAGCACGGTACGGCCATCATTGTGGCGGCGGCGCTGTTAAATGGCTTAAAAGTGGTCGGTAAAGACCTGCTACACTGTAAGCTGGCAGTATCCGGTGCCGGTGCCGCCGCTCTTGCCTGTTTGAATTTGCTGGTTGAACTTGGATTTCCGCTCGAAAATATTTTTGTCACGGATTTGGCCGGCGTGGTTTATCAAGGGCGCATCGAATTAATGGATCCGGATAAAGCCCGTTTTGCACAAGCAACCGATGCGCGCAGTTTAGCGGATGTGATCGCCGGTGCCGACATTTTTCTGGGGTTATCGGCAGGTGGCGTGTTGAAGCCAGACATGGTTAAGCGCATGGCAGATCGGCCGTTAATCTTTGCGTTAGCCAATCCAACCCCTGAAATATTACCGGAAGAAATTAAGGCGGTACGCAACGATGCCGTTATCGCCACCGGCCGCTCCGATTATCCCAACCAGGTGAATAACGTTTTATGTTTCCCCTATATATTCAGGGGCGCGCTGGATTGTGGTGCGACTACGGTTAACCTGGCAATGAAAATGGCGGCGGTTCAAGCTATTGCGGATTTAGCGCAGGCGGAACAATCCGATATTGTGGTAACAGCCTACGGGGTTAACAACTTGTCGTTTGGCCCGGATTATCTTATCCCGATGCCGTTTGATCCTCGGCTGATGACCAAGATTGCGCCGGCCATTGCAGAAGCGGCCCAGGCCTCCGGTGTCGCAACGCGCCCGATACAGGATATGCAGGCCTATACCGAATATCTACAGCAATTTGCCTATCACAGCGGCACGTTCATGCGCCCCATTTTTCAGGCGACCAAACATATTCCAGATGCTAAAAAACGCATTGTATTTGCAGAAGGTGAAGAAGAAAACGTACTGCGTGCGCTGCAAATCATTGCTGATGAAAAAATTGCCAGCCCGATTTTGATAGGCCGTCCGGCCATTCTGGAACAACGCATTAAAAAGTTTGGTTTGCGGCTTAAGCCGGGTATTGATTTTCAAATTGTTAATCCTGAGTTTGATGAACGCTATCGGGATTACTGGCAAAGTTATCTGCAAATGACTATTCGCAAAGGCGTAACGGAACAATACGCCAAATTGGAAATGCGGCGCCGACAGACACTGATTGGCGCCATGATGATCCACAAAGGGGATGCCGATGGCATGATCTGCGGTACGTTTGGAGCCACGGGCCTGCACCTGCATTATATTAACCATGTCCTTGGCAGGAAGGCAGGCGTTAATGTCTACGCAGCGATGAACGTGTTGATTTTGCCCGAACGGCAGAATGCCTTGGTCGATACCCACATCAATGAAAATCCCACTGCCGGCCAACTCGCCGAAATAACCCTGTTAGCCGCTGAACAAATGCGGCATTTTGGCTTAATTCCGCGAGTTGCATTGTTATCCCATTCCAACTTTGGTTCGGGTAACACCGAGTCCGCGCAAAAAATGCGGGCTACGCTCGCCCTTATTCAGGCACAAGCGCCAGATTTGGAAATTGACGGTGAAATGCACGGTGATACAGCGTTGGATTTTGACATATTAAAACAGATGATGCCGGACTCACCTTTACAAGGCAGTGCAAATCTTCTGGTTTTACCCAATATTGATGCCGCCAACATTGCCTATAATCTGCTCAAAGTCGCCGCTGGCAATGGCATCGCCATCGGCCCTGTGTTACTGGGTTGCGCAAGGCCGGTGCATATTCTTACGCAATCTGCCACCGTGCGCCGAATTGTGAATATGACGGCATTGTGTGTTTTGGATGCCGTTGAAGCCAAGTGAAAAATTGTTTGACGACCGACACGCCTAGCAGTTGCCCCCCAGAGTATCCTTGATCACGCCCGCAATTTTTGCCAAGAGGGCCGGGTTATTATTCAAAAAAGGAAGCGTTTGTTGTGGCTCAACAGGAATTTTTATTATTTGGCAGGGTATGTCACGGAGTGATTGATAGTCCTTTATCGGATTCAACAATACCAGATGACGGATTGGAAAACATTTTGTCAGGTACAAAGCAACCTCGGCACTTATGTCGACTGCAACAATACTGAAAGCTTGTAAGTCGAAGCAGGCATCAATAATATCGGTTGTCTGAGCCACGCGCTCCTGTAAATGCGGCGGGAGGCGCTTACCGCCCGTACTGCCATAACCAATGAAATCAAACGCACAGGAAGAGATGCCATATTGTTCCAACAACACCTGCCGTAACAATAAAAACTCACCGCGCCCTCCCCCTTCCGCGCCATGCAGGAACAGGATTTCCGGCAACTTGTCAGCTTCCCTCGGCAATAAATCACCGTGTAGGTAATTATTACCAAATTCAATGAAAAATGGTTCTGGCTTAGACCAATAATAAATCATAGTACACACAACTTTTACTTGTCTCCTTTTATAGAGCAAAACATTTGCTTAAATCATTCTCGGCAAAACCGAAGTTTTAAACATGGACACTTATTCTTATTTCATAATAATG
>SBAV01000069.1 GCA_005239965.1 Methylobacter tundripaludum | reverse complement strand
TCATGTACCTAAAAAGTGTTTCCGCAATACTTGAGGCAAAAGGTAGAACAGGGCTGCGTGAAGATGTAATTATCGTTCCTGTGGGTGGACTCGATAATGTTGTTACATTTATAGCTTTGCTTGGTGCAAATGATTTAAAAATTGCAGTGCTTTATGATTACGATGGTAAGCCTAAGCAGAAGCTACAAGAAATTATAAAAGAGAAAATAATCAACGATAAAGCTGTGTTAAATGCTTCTCAGTTTCGAAACCTCAACGAACTGGGCAAAGAAAGCCAAGCAAGCGATACCGAAGACCTTTTCGAACCTGAATTTTACCTTGACTACTTTAATAAGACATTCACTAAAGAATTGAATAATGTTGTTATCAATGAATCTGATCTTCCTAAGCGTGACCGTATTATTGATCGCATTGAATGTCACCTAAAAGATAAAAAAATAAAGATAAGGCCTAGCGGCGGCTTCAACCATTATGCAGTTGCGTCATATTTTGCGAGTAATCCTCCGACTTCTTTGGATGACGATACTCTGAGCCGTTTTGAAGCATTATTTAAGGCTGTAAGCAAAATTTTGTGACAATAACCAACACAATGCAACCATGTTGGGGTTCCTAACGTCACCGCCAACCTACGAAAATGATATTTAGCTATGCGTTATCGACGTGTGAAGTTACGAGGTGCGAGTTATTTCTTTACGGTTAACCTTGCCGAGCGGAAAAGCCATTTGTTGATGGAGCATGTTGATGTGCTAAGAGAATCAATACGCCATGTTAAAAAGGCGCATCCGTTTGCAATTGATGCGATGGTGATTATGCCCGACCATCTACATGCCGTATGGACATTACCGGAAGGAGACAACGATTTTTCAACCCGTTGGAACCTGATAAAAGGCGGTTTTTCAAGGCGTATTGAAACAGGTGAACGCATTTCGAGCAGCCGGAGTAGCAAAGGCGAACGTGGCATTTGCCAACGCCGATTTTGGGAGCATCTTATTCGTGATGAAACTGACTTTGAACGCCATGTCGATTATATTCACTACAATCCGGTCAAACATGGTTATGCGCGACGCCCTGTAGACTGGCCATTATCCAGCATTCACCGTTATATTACACACCAAATTCTTGATGAAAATTGGGCTTGTGGCGATGAATTTGAACAAACAGATTTTGGTGAGATTTAATTGTAGATATAAGGTTGGGGTGACGTTAGGAACCTCAACACCGACGTATATGAATATTTTTTGTTGGGGTTCTTGGCATCACCCCAAACTACGACGCTATAAAACTTATTGTTTTACCCCTGAAAAAACATTGCCGGTAAGAACATTTCCTGGTTTCCAACCGATGCCAGAAATACTGTCTTTGCCTTTGCTGATCCAGGCATCAATGGTGCGCTGTTGCCCACTTATGTTGACGCTTCCAGTCAAATGGCAATCTAAACTCAGGGTTAACGAGCCTTTAAGTGGTATTGAATTAATAACTTCTGGCAAATAGCAAGATGAGTTACTGGATACTGTTTTTCCGGTGCTGGGCATGATGATTGTACAGCGTGTTACAGAATTAAATACGGTGTATAAAGGAAACTTCCGAACAATCCAAGCCCATAAAACTTACTTCTGGACGAATCACACCATAAGTATAAATTGACATATTGGTGTCACTATTGATACCATTCGAACATGACTTCTTCCCAGGCAATCCTCGACCAAATGCGGCGGGAACCGACTAATGTGCGGTTTTCTGACTTATGCAAAGTGTGTGAAAAATTCTTTGGGAAGCCAAGGCAATCCACCAGCCATGTCACCTATAAAACACCCTGGCAGGGCGATCCCCGTATTAACATCCAAAACGACAAAGGCAAAGCCAAACCTTACCAAGTGCGACAAGTACTTTTGGCTATTGATAAATTAAAGGGACATCAAAATGAACATTAACCACTATACCTACCGTGTTACATGGTCGCCTGGAGATAACGAACATGTGGGGCTGTGTGCAGAATTCCCTTCCCTTTCCTGGTTAGCGGCAACGCCAGAAGATGCCTTGGCGGGGATTCGGCAGGTGCTTAACGAAGTCGTGGCCGATATGCTGACCAACGACGAAGCAATCCCAACACCTCTGGCCGAAAAACATTTCAGTGGTGAATTTAGAGTACGTATTCCGCCCGAAGTACACCGAGCCTTGGCTATACAGGCGGCAGAACAGGGTATTAGCCTAAATCGGCTGGCCAGTGCAAAATTGGCCGGATGACTTTGCACAAACGAATATTTAAATACGTAACCAACTCAAACTGACCTACGTATTGTGATTGTTACTTGCATTTGGATTCATGTATTTAAGGATAAAATTCCGCTCTATCAAGAATCACACATCGTCATCTCACCCAGTCGCTATTAGAGTAACCGAGTCCCAATCCCCCTTTTCCATCAAAAGCAACCTAAAAGCCCCCGTTATATTGCCTAAATAAAGCTGGATATTGCCTAAATAAAGCTGGACGCATTACGTTGTTGCCCATACACCTGTTAATCAATAATATTTGACACTATACGGATAATAGTTAAACTGATAGTTTAAATTTAACTAATTGGTAACAAGTTAAACATGCAGACACTCAATATTCTGAACAAAGGCCAAGTTGTCATTCCTGCCATACTCCGTGAACGCTACGGCATAAAGCCAGGAAGCCGTATTGAAATCCGTGACGCAGGGGATCACCTGGAATTATACCCCTTACCCACCGATCCCATTGGCGCATTCAAAGGTTCATTAAAAAATACACTTTCCCTGGCCGATGAACTCGTGAACGAACATCAACTAGAAGTTAAACATGACTAACACCGTTAAACTGGCCTATGTTTTAGATGCCTGTGCATTATTGCGACTTGCCCAAAATGAACCAGGCGCTGATAAGGTAGAAGCGATTTTAAACCAGGCACAAGCGGAGGCGTGCCGCGTCTTATTGCATCAAATCAACCTGGGCGAAGTCGTTTATCGTATCGGCAAGCACTTTGGCTGGACAGTTGCCGCGCGTAAACAAGCAGAAATAAGCTTACTGCCAATTAAAACAGTGGCGTTTTCCGATGACATTTTCTGGGCAGCCGTTAAACTCAAAGCACAATATCCCATGTCTTATGCTGACTGTTTCGCTGCCGCCTTAGCAATACAAGAACAAGCCATATTGTTGACTAGCGACCCTGAGTTTAATGCCTTGGGCAATACGCTAAACATTGTAAAAATATAAGTTTGACACATTAACACAATAAAAACACACCTATCCAAAAACCTACAACCGAGTACCCTTGCATGAGTAAACTGATTGTTTTAACCGGCATCACCACCACAGGCACACCGCATTTAGGCAACTATGTCGGCGCGATAAGACCCGCTATTGCCGCCAGCAAAAATGCCAATGTTGCACCGTTTTACTTCCTGGCCGATTACCATGCATTAATCAAATGCCATGAACCGGAAAAAATCCGCCAATCCAGCCGCGAAATTGCCGCCACTTGGCTCGCATTAGGCTTGGATACCTCCAATGCGGTGTTTTATCGGCAGTCCGATGTGCCAGAAATTCTGGAACTGACCTGGATGCTGACCTGTGTCACCGCCAAGGGCTTGATGAACCGCGCCCATGCCTATAAGGCTTCGGTGGCCGATAACGAACATAATGGCGAAAACGATCCCGACAAGGGCATTACCATGGGTTTGTTCAGTTATCCGATTCTCATGGCGGCGGATATCCTGATGTTTAATGCGCATAAAGTCCCGGTAGGCAAAGACCAGATTCAGCATATTGAAATGGCACGGGACATTGCCGGTCGTTTTAACCACATTTACGGTGAACATTTTGTTCTGCCGGAAGCCATCATTGATGAAAACACGGCAACTTTATCCGGTTTGGACGGTCGGAAAATGAGCAAGAGCTATAACAACACCATCCCGCTGTTTGAACCGGAAAAAAAGTTGAAAAAACTGATTAATAAAATCAAGACCAATTCGCAAGAACCCGGAGAACCCAAAAACCCGGCGGAATGCACCCTGTTCAGTATTTATCAGGCTTTTGCCAATGCGGATGAACTCGCTGCAGTAAGGCAACGTTACGCCGAAGGGATAGGCTGGGGCGAAATGAAACAACTGTTGTTTGACTACATCAATACCCATATTGCACCGGCAAGGGAACGCTATGATGAACTGATGCAAAATCCCCAACACATTGAAGAACAGCTACAGGAAGGCGCCCGCAAGGCACGCGCCATCAGTATGCCTTTTATACAAGAGCTACGCGAGGCCGTTGGCATTTCCAGGATTGCATTGTGAAAAAAATAGAAACGTTCGGCGGGTGGCTACAGCAATCTTTGTTGTTTATTATGCTTGACCCCTGGATCTGGTGGGGTTATACCCTGAGCGTTGGCTTGGCTTTAATGATAGGCAAAATTTCCTTAGCATTGGGTGTTTGTGCTGCGGTGGCTTCACTGTTTGTTGGCGTGGGTGTCGCCAAATATATCGACATGAAGCACACCGGCCAAACCACTCGCCCGTTATCCTGGGCCATTAACAAAAGTTTGCCTTTGGCTATTTTGGCAGGCATTGGCATGACAATTTGCTGGTTTGCGTTTATGGCCTTTGCCAATTTACTGTCCGGCGAATACGGCAAAATACTCGATTTTTTCCTTCAACTGGATTTTTCCGATGCGCATCTAAAACGCAAATCAGTACGCGAAATCGCCAGCTGGCTTTACGATTATGCCAATGTCGCGTTAATTTTTACCCTGCTCATGCTCTGCACGTTTGGAAGCTGGTTCAGCTATCCATTGATGTTGTTTCAGGATTACACATGGAGCCGGGCAAAAAACTTGGGTGACAGCACCTTGGCCACCCGCAAGAAGGCGCTCTATTACATGCTGGGCTTTATTTTTTTTGAAGCCCTGATGTGTGGTTCGCTAACGCCGCTATTAACACCGGTTTTGTATATGCTGACCTCGACAATGATGTATATTTCTTACAAATACCTGTTCGAAGTTAAAACATAGTTTTTGGAATTTTTAAAGCATGTCGGTTAAGCACCCTATAAATAGAACCTTCTGTATAGCCCCCATGATGGACTGGACAGACAGGCACTGCCGATATTTTCACCGCCTAATCTCCCAACATGCCGTGTTGTATACCGAAATGGTTACTACGGGTGCATTAATTCACGGCGACAGACATCGATTTTTGCAGTTTAATCCCGAAGAACATCCGTTAGCCTTGCAATTGGGCGGCAGCAATCCACAAGATTTGGCAACCTGCGCCAAAATGGCCGAAGATTACGGTTACGACGAAGTCAATCTAAATGTTGGCTGCCCCAGTGAGCGCGTACAAAATGGCCGTTTTGGTGCTTGTTTAATGGTGGAGCCGGAGCTGGTTGCCGACTGTGTGGCGGCAATGACGCATGCGGTTGCTATTCCTGTTACCGTTAAATCAAGGATTGGTGTGGATGATCAGGATTCGTACGGCGAATTAGTCAGTTTTGTGGCTACGATTGCTCAGGCGGGTTGCGAAACGTTTATTGTCCACGCCAGAAAAGCATGGTTAAGTGGTTTGTCGCCGAAGGAAAATCGGGAAGTTCCGCCGTTACGTTATGATGTGGTATATCAGTTAAAGACGGATTTTCCGCAGCTGGAAATCATTTTAAATGGCGGGATTACCACCTTGGATCAGGCAGAGGAAGTGTTGCCGCATGTTGATGGTGTGATGGTCGGTAGGGAAGCGTACCATAATCCTTATCTGTTGGCGGATGTGGATAGGCGGTTTTATGGTGTGCAGCGCAAGCCGCTATCGCGTGAGGCTATTTTAGAGTTATTAATACCTTATGTTCAGCAGCAACTTGAAGCAGGCGTGCGGTTAAACAGTGTAACGCGGCATCTTTTGGGCTTGTTTCATGGTAGGCCAGGGGGAAGGTTGTGGCGTCGGCATATCAGTGAGAATGTAGGTAAGCCGGGGGCGTATGAAACCATTTTGTATAAGCCCGCAAGTTTAGAGAATTGATAAAAAACAATTTTAAAGATTTGATGGTACGCTGGCGTATATTTTCAATGATGAATGGAATTCTTTTGGAGAAAGCAGGGAACTAATTATTGGCTATTCAGCTAAAAACAGCTATTACTCAGTCAATCTTGATTTGTCGGGTATATTTTTGACCAATGTGAGACCTACGAGGTTTTTAAAACCTCGTAGGTCTTTGCAGCACCCGACATTATTA
>SBAV01000501.1 GCA_005239965.1 Methylobacter tundripaludum | reverse complement strand
ATCAAAATGCCGGCTATAGCGACAGCAATAAGGATTTCTAAAAGGGATAAGCCTTGTTGGCTGGAAGGGGGCGTTATTGACATTTTTTTCCGCTGCGGAGGGTGATTGTATTTTGTCATACTCAGGGCAAAACATTACCGGCTGATTAGCGTTTCCAACCCTTGCGCACTGCCTTCGGTTACAACTTTGATCCAAAGCAGATTGGCGGTGTTGCCTGTATAGGAGTCATTGTCGTTATCCGCATTGGAATCAGTGATCGTAAACGGGTCTGCATCGGCATCGTACAAAGCAATATAGACCAGACAGCGGTTGGCAGCGCCTGCGGCGTCGGAATAACTGGTGGCAGTGGTGTTATTTGCCGCTACTTTAGCAGCGGCTAACAGATTAGTGAAAGGTGTGGCCTGTAGTTCTTCCATTTTTTTAAGCCGCGCGTAATGCTCTGTGGCCAACGTCTGGTGAACATTGGCACTCATAATCCCCGTTTGCAGCGCATCCATTGCAGGTACCAGGGCGATGGCAATCAGCGTCGTGGCAACCAGCACTTCGATGTAGGAAAATCCCTTTTGTTGCGGTTTATTGTAAGAATGCTTCATCGTCAATTTTGTCGTCTCGACTTATTGCGTCATCTCGACTTGTTGCGTCATCTCGACTTGTTGCGTCATCTCGACCAACGGGAGAGATCTTGAAGCCCCCAAGATCTCTCCCGTTGGTCGAGATGACATAATTGGTCGAGATGACACAAGCTGTATGTCGAGACAACAATTTCAGCGCTGGAAATAAGTATTAATAATCGATTCACTGAACAGTCACTCGCCCGGTCATGGATGCAATCGATATGATACGTTGCTGGCCGTGATAGCTGAGGGTGATAGAACCGCTAGAGAGCATGTAATCAGTACCGGCACTTGTAACTTTAGGGTTCCCCTCGGCACTGAAATCCAGATTTGTCGAACTGCTGGCTGCACCAGCGAAAGCAAAGCTGGCGCTAACCAGATCAACACCGGCAACATAAGCATCCGTTTTCAGCTGAATGTCGTAGGGTTTTTTATCGATGGGATGGTAAACATCATACGTGGGGGTAGTGCCGGGCAAGCTATACACGCGAATCCGCTCGTTTGCCGCATCGGTATTGATGCCGTATGAGATTTTGATTCTGGTCGCTTCTGCTTGGGCAAATCGGATAGCATTTGCGACTTCGTTGGCGGCATTATCAAGTTTTAACGAATCAGTAGATGATAGTTGGGGCATTGCCGCCGCTGCGACAATGCCCAGGATAGTTACCGCGATCACTAATTCAATATAGCTGGTGCCCTGTTGAACCGCGAGTTTTTGCATAGTGCTTTACTGACGGGCATTCTCACGTTTGTTAACTATTAATGCGTTTCGTAAGCAGTAATATTGGCAATGAATTTCCCAGTTTTTGTATCATATTTGTATCCACCTGGATTTCCAGCAGTCGCAGTCATTACCAAATTTCCGGTGGCCGTCACTTCAATGGTAGAAACCGCCCCTTGTATGGCATCAACAGGTAAGGGCCTCTTTTTTATATAGGGACCAAATTTAAAGGTACTGTCGGTTGTCGAACAGGCTTGGCCAGCAAGGTTGGTATAGCCAACCAGCTGAGATAAAAAGGCATCCTCAGCGGTTGTACCAGCACCACCAGTCGCAATACCCGTACCTGCCGTGCCAGAGTTAGGACAAGTAGCGCCTGTTGCAGGCGCTGCGCCTGGGTACTTTCCGTGTTGTTGATAATAAAGATCAATGGCAGATCTAACATTCCCTAGAGTTGAGTCCAAGCCAGCCACTTTGGCATCATCTGTTGTTGCCGTAAACTGGGGCACTACAATCGCTGCCAAAATTGCCAGTATGATGACGACAATTAACAGCTCTACTAAGGTGAAGCCTTTTTGTATTTGTTTTTTTATAAACAAGTGGTTTTTCATGTTTTGGTTCCGGGATATATTTTTTTGCATGTTAATGCACAGCATGGGACAGTTTAAAAATCGGTAAAATTAACGAGCTAACCAGCACACCGACAACAATGCCCATCACTAGCAACATAATGGGTTCAATCGCTTTAGTTAATAATTTTAGTAGCTTTTCCAAATCCTGTTGAAAATAATCGGCAATACGGTCGCTAACCAACGCTAAATTTCCGGTTTCTTCCCCTGTGGTAATCATTTGTTTAACAATGGGTGGGATAACTTCTGAATTGTTAAAACCATAGGCTAATTTGCGCCCTTCGGTAACATCCTTGATCAACGTTTCCACAAAACGGATAAAACCGATGTTCTGAACGACATCCTTGGCAAGCACCAGTGCATCCAGCAGATTTACGCCACTTTTTAAGGATAACGCTAATATGCGCATCATCTGTATTAAATAAATTTTTATAAAAATATGTTTGATAACAGGCGTGGTTAATTTCAGGTGATCAATCAATTCCCTGCCCTTTACGCTTTTGATGAACAATGAGAAAAGTGCGGTTAAGCCGAAAAGTCCAGGAACAAGTAACCACCAAGACTCGGTAATTAAATGACTGAAACGCATTAATTCTACTTTGTTAAATCAACATCGCCCTATCATGTTGAAAAAACCAATTGATTTTTAAACGCATAATCAATCGATGCTTGCCTCCTCCTGT
>SBAV01000187.1 GCA_005239965.1 Methylobacter tundripaludum | reverse complement strand
TTTGGGACAGTGTCGCTAAAGACGATGACTTATTTCCAATAACAGAAGAGCAAGCCAAACTGCTTGATGATCGGCTAAACAAATACATGCTGGATAAGGCAGCGGGTTCGTCTTGGGATGAGGTAAAAAAACGGATTACTGGCGCATGAGCAAAAAAGTCATCATTCGACCAGAAGCGGAAATAGAATTAGACCAAACCTATCAATGGTATCAGTCACAAAGAAAAGGCTTGGGTGATGATTTTCTCTTATGTGTTGAAGGTGGATTGGCGCGCTTAAGTCGTCAACCTGAATTGTATTGCAAAATACATAAGGATATTAGACGGATACTCACTGACCGATTTCCTTTTGGCATTTTCTTTATTGAAAGTGAACAACATATATCAGTTTTAGCGGTGTTACATGCCTGCAGAAATCCAAGCGTTTGGGGAAACCGTGCGTATTGATCCGCACCACAAGACACTGGGAAAATCACACTTCACAATAGCTTTAAATATTTAGTCAAAAGTTACAGCTTGAAGCTGGATAAATTTAGACAAATCCCACGCACAGTTAAGTTGAACGCACAACGCGGATATGCTGTCACTGTGTCACTTTTTCCGTTTTTCTAACCCACTGTTGATGTCTACCGCCGATTTGATCAAACAACTCATTTCCCAATTGCCACAATGCTTAAGTCAGGATAAGCACGTCTTAAAACGACAGCTGGATCGTTGCCGTAGCGACTACCAAAAAGGCAGGCATTCCGTTGCGAAACTGAACAGTTTGGTGCAGCAGCTGGAAAAATCTGTTGCTGCCAGCAACAAACGCCGCGCCAGTATTCCGGCTCTAAACTTTCCCGACTTACCCGTTACCGGCAAAAAAGACGACATTGCCAAACTTATCCAAGACAACCAGGTGGTGATTGTCTGCGGTGAGACCGGTTCCGGCAAAACCACACAGTTGCCGAAGATTTGCCTGTCGATAGGCCGGGGGACATCGGGATTCATCGGCCACACGCAACCTCGACGCATTGCTGCACGTACTGTTGCCGACCGTATCGCTGAAGAGCTGGGCGAGCCATTGGGCAAATCAGTCGGTTACAAGATTCGTTTTAATGACAAAACCCATGCCGAGTCCTTGGTTAAATTGATGACCGACGGTATTTTGCTGGCCGAATCGCAAAATGATCCGTATCTCAACCAGTACGACACCATCATCATCGACGAGGCCCACGAGCGCAGCCTAAACATCGATTTCCTGCTGGGCTACATGAAATGGCTGCTGCCCAAGCGCCCTGACCTAAAACTCATCATCACTTCTGCAACCATTGATACCCAACGCTTCTCCACGCATTTTGATAACGCACCCATTATTGAAGTGTCGGGGCGTACTTACCCTGTAGAAATGCGTTATCGTCCTATTGAAATCAAAGAAGACGACGGCATGGATGCAGGAGGTAGGGCAACGCAGGGAGCGGTTGCCGAAGAAGATGATGAAACCACGGATGATTTGCAAAACGCCATCCTCGATGCCGTCGATGAGCTGTACCGGGATTTACGCGGCGATATCCTGATTTTTATGAGTGGTGAGCGGGAAATCCGGGAAACCACCGAATCGCTCAAAAAGCACCATCCCAGCAAATACGAGATCTTGCCTTTGTATTCTAAACTCAGTGTCAGCGAGCAGGAGCGGGTGTTTAATCCCAAGGGCGGTAAAATTCGTATCGTGCTGGCCACCAATGTTGCCGAAACCTCGCTCACCGTACCCGGTATTCGTTGCGTGATCGATACCGGCCATGCCCGTATCAGCCGCTACAGCCACCGCAGCAAAATACAGCGTTTGCCGATAGAGCGTATTTCCCAGTCCAGCGCCAACCAACGCGCCGGGCGCTGCGGCCGCGTTGCCGAAGGCATTTGCATACGCCTGTATTCGCATGAGGATTACTTGGCCAGGCCGGAGTTTACCGAGCCGGAAATTATGCGCACCAACTTGTCAGCCGTGATTTTGCAAATGGCGACGCTCAATCTGGGCGACATTGCCGATTTCCCGTTTATTGAGCCGCCCGATGACAAGATGATCCGTGACGGCAAGACCATGCTTGCCGAAGTCAATGCGCTGGATAAAACTGGCAAGTTGACTGACGTTGGCAGGCAACTGGCGAAATTTCCGACCGACCCCAAGCTGGCGCGGATGCTGATGGCGGCAGCCGATGAGCATTGTTTGCACGAAGTGTCGATTATTGTCTCGGCGTTGAGCGTGCAGGATCCGCGCGAAAAACCTGCCGATAAGATGCAGCAAGCCGATGCCAAACACGCGGCGTTCCGTCATCCCGAATCGGATTTTTTGACGTTACTGGCTATTTGGAATGTCTTTGAGGAACAGAAAAAACATTTGTCCAACAGCAAGTTGCGCAAGTATTGCACGGAGAATTTCCTGTCCTACATCCGCATACGCGAATGGGTCGATATTCATTCGCAAATCATGCAGGTGATTAAAGGCGATTTGAAATTGCGCCCGAATACCGATGAAGCCAGTTATGAAAAAATTCACCGCGCCTTGTTGACGGGATTGCTGTCCAACATTGGCTTTCGCCATGACCCCTACGAATACCTGGGGGCAAGGGGGCTGAAGTTTTTTATTTTTCCGGGTTCCGGTTTGCATAAGGTCAAACCCAAATGGATCATGGCCGCCGAGCAAGTGGAAACCAGTAAGGTGTATGCCCGAACGGTCGCCCGTATCGAACCGGAATGGATAGAAGCCTGCGCTGCACATCTGGTTAAGCACAATTATTATGATCCGCATTGGGAAAAGAAAAGTGCGCGCGCGATGGTTTACGCCCGTACTTTGCTGTATGGCTTGACTCTACAGGCCGGGCGCAAAATCCCTTATGATCATGTTGATGCCAAGGCAGCGCGGGAAATTTTTATCCGCTCCGCCTTGGTTGACCATGATTACCACAGCAACGCACCGTTCTACGTTGCCAACCAGAAGCTGCTGGAAGAAGTCGGTATTATCCAGCACAAAGGTCGGCGCGTGGATTTGGTTGAGGATGAACAATGGCTGTACCAATTCTACGACAGCAAACTGCCCGCAGAAATCGTCAGTGGTGTAACGCTCGATACTTGGCGCAAAACCGCTGAACGCGCCCATCCAAAAATCCTGTTTTTGACCAAGGAAGATCTGACCCGCGAACAGGACGATTATGTCAACGAATGGGATTTCCCCGACAGCAAAAAAATCGGCAACTTGACGTTTGCCCTGCAATACCGATTTGAACCGGGCCATGATGAGGACGGCGTTACGGCGCTGATTCCGGTGCATCAGCTCAACCAAATCTCGCTAACACCCTTTGATTGGCTGGTGCCGGGTTTGCTGGAAGAAAAATGTATTGCCCTGGTTAAGGCATTGCCCAAACAAATCCGCAAGCATTTTGTGCCGGTGCCGGAAACCGTTAATTCTACTTTGTTAAATCCAAGTATCGCATAAGTAGTTGATTTAATTCATACTATAAATATTTTTTTAATCTAGTATATCTCAATAGTGCATTT
>SBAV01000137.1 GCA_005239965.1 Methylobacter tundripaludum | reverse complement strand
GTGTATGAAGTGCGTGATCAAGAGCTGGTGATTTTAGTCGTGGCAATTGGAAAGCGAGAGCGTAATGCAGTCTACAAAATAGCAGCAAAACGCCTTTGAATTTAAAGGACGCAAGCCAAACAACCGATAAATAATATTCAACGCCAGAAAAATATTAACAATGAGCATAACAATATGATTATTAATGGTGTAACCATTGACGCGACCTTCGCGGAAGCGTTTCCCATGAAAGCCACCCGCGCTATCATCACCGCGCACAATGAAAAATGGGCGTTAATTGCCGCTCAAGCCATGACCGGCTTTGCAACATCCGTGATTGCCTGTGGCTGCGAGGCGGGTATTGATCGCATACTCGACGCTTCCGAAACCCCAGATGGTCGCCCAGGTGTTGCAGTCATGATTTTTGCGATGGGTGGTAAAGGCCTGGCGAAACAATTGGAAACCCGCGCAGGTCAATGCGTATTGACTTCGCCAACCTCAGCTTTGTTTGCCGGTATCGACAGCGATACGAAAATTCCGCTTGGTAAAAACCTGCGTTATTTTGGCGATGGCTTTCAAATCGCTAAAGTAATCGACGGCAAACGCTATTGGCGCATTCCGGTTATGGACGGTGAATTTTTGGCTGAAGCCACTACAGGGCAAGTCAGCGCCATTGGCGGTGGTAATTTTCTAGTACTGGCGCAGTCGCAAGCGCAAGCTTTAGCGGCCTGTGAAGCTGCGATTGAACAAATGAACAAAGTGCCAGGTGTTATCATGCCGTTCCCCGGTGGCGTGGTGCGTTCCGGCTCTAAAGTGGGTTCAAAGTACGCGGCATTAAATGCTTCAACCAATGACGCATTCTGTCCCACCCTAAAAGGCATGACCAAAACCGAATTGTCACCAGAAATTGAATCGGTCATGGAAATCGTCATCGACGGCTTAACCAAAGAAGATATCGACAAGGCGATGCGTGTGGGTATCCAGGCGGTGTGCGATCTGGGTTCTGCAAACGGCATCAAACGCATCAGTGCAGGGAATTATGGCGGAAAACTGGGGCCGTTCCACTTTCATTTACAGGAGATCATGGCATGAGCGCGTTAACCTTCACTTTAAAATACCAGCCCAAACAGCGTGTGGATATGTCGCCGTTGGTATGCCAGCTATTGCAAGGCAAAACGCTGGAGCAAATTGCTGCGCTTGAGTTGCACAGCGGCAAGCTGAAATTGCGCGTTGATCAGGTATTTGATATTTCCGGTGATGATGCCCAAGCCATCGTCATCAAAAATAGTTTCGAAAAACTGGATTTTGTCGGCAAAGAACTGGATGGTGGCAGCATTACCGTTGAAGGTGATGCCGGGGCGTATCTTGCTATGGGCATGAAATCCGGTGAGGTTAAAGTTACTGGTAATGCTGGTTTATACGCAGCCTGTGAAATGAAAAAAGGTTATCTGGAAATTGGCGGCAATGTCGGCGACTTTTTGGGTGCTGCGTTGCCTGGCAATAAAATGGGCATGAAAGGCGGCACGGTTTTGGTCAAAGGCAATGCCGGTGAGCGCGTGGGGGATCACTTGCGACGCGGCACTATTTTGATTGAAGGCAATGCGGGCGATTACTGCGGTTCAAGAATGACCGCCGGAACCATTGCTGTCATGGGGCAAACCGGACGTTATTTAGGTTACGCGATGCGCAGGGGTACGTTGTTATTGTGGAATCCGCCGCAACTGCCTGCCAGTTTTAATGATTGCGGCTCGCACACTTTAGGCTTTTTGCCGCTATTATTTAACTCGTTCAAAAAGCTTAACTCCAAGTTTGCCGATGCGTCGGTGGCGTTTAACCGCGTGCAGCGTTATGCGGGGGATATGTCGGAAATGGGCAAAGCGGAAGTGTTGGTTAAAATCAAATAGCTTCATCACGTTTTATTGATACTACTAGTGTCCACGGAAAACACAAAAGACACGGAAAAAAAACTGTCAAAATCAAGTGTTCTTTTGTGGGTATTAACTTAAGCTTTTCAACTTTAATATCACGTAAGGGATTCATATTTCATGAACTTTTCCGTGTTTTTTGTGTGTTTCCGTGGACAAATAAAAAATAAAAATGGATACAACAGTGCATTGGGATAACAGCAACACATGAATAATGATTACAACGCTTCGGCCATTGAAGTTTTAAGCGGTCTGGATCCGGTCAGAAAACGTCCGGGCATGTACACGGACACCACGCGCCCTAACCATTTGGTGCAGGAAGTTGTCGATAACAGCGTTGATGAGGCTATTGCCGGCCATGCCAAAAGCATCGATGTCATCTTGTATAAGGATGGCTCGGTGCTGGTCAGTGACGACGGACGCGGTATGCCGGTGGATATGCACCCCGAACAAGGCATTCCTGGAGTAGAGGTTATTTTGACCCAGCTCCATGCCGGCGGTAAGTTTTCCAACAAAAATTACCAGTTTTCCGGTGGCTTGCACGGTGTGGGGGTGTCGGTGGTGAATGCCTTGTCGGCAAGACTGGAAGTAGAGGTTAAACGTAACGGCAAAGTCTACCGTATGGAATTTGCCGACGGCGATAAGCAATCTGAATTGACCGAAACCGGCACGGTAGGCCGCAACAATACCGGTACGTCGGTGAAATTCTGGCCGAATGAAAAATATTTTGATTCCAATAAAATTTCGGTTTTAAAGCTTAAACACGTTTTACGCGCCAAGGCGGTGTTGTGTTCCGGCCTAAAAATCAGCCTGAAGGTTGATGGTACCGATGAAGCCTATCAATGGTGCTATCAGGACGGCTTGCGGGAATATTTGCTGGATCGTGTCGGCGACATTGAGTTTTGCCCCGCATCGCCATTTATGGGCAGCATGGCGGCCAATCATGAAGCGGTGGCTTGGGGGATCGTCTGGTCGATAGACAACCCTGAAGAAGCGCTGGCCGAAAGCTACGTCAATTTGGTGCCAACAGCGCAAGGCGGTACGCATGTCAACGGCTTGCGGGCCGGCTTGACCGAAGCCATGCGCGAGTTCTGCGATATCCGTAACATCCTGCCGCGTGGCGTAAAGCTGGCACCGGAAGATGTCTGGGAAAACTGCCATTTTGTGTTGTCGGTCAAACTGGAAGACCCGCAGTTTTCCGGCCAGACCAAAGAGCGTTTAAGTTCCCGTGAATGCGTGGCGTTTGTGTCCGGTGTTGCCAAAGATGGCTTTAGTTTGTGGTTAAACCAGCATCCTGCCGAAGGCGAAAAGATTGCCGAAATTATTATTTCCAGTGCCCAAAAACGGCTGAAATCCAATAAAAAGATCATCCGCAAAAAAATCACTACAGGCCCTGCCTTGCCAGGTAAACTGGCCGATTGTTCAGCGCAGGATATTAACCGTACCGAATTGTTCTTGGTGGAAGGTGATTCTGCGGGCGGTTCTGCCAAACAGGCACGCGATAGGGATTTTCAGGCGATAATGCCCTTGCGCGGTAAAATTCTAAATACCTGGGAAGTAGAATCCAATCAGGTGATGGCATCGCAGGAAGTGCATGATATTGCGGTGGCCTTGGGCATAGAGCCTGGTTCGGACGATTTGCAAAACCTGCGCTATGGTAAGGTTTGCATACTGGCCGATGCTGATTCCGATGGCAACCATATCGCAACCTTGATTTGTGCATTGTTTTACCAGCATTTCAGGTCGATGGTTCATGCCGGGCATGTGTTTGTTGCCATGCCGCCGTTGTACCGTATCGATGTCGGCAAACGGGTGTTTTATGCCTTGGATGATGCCGAACGCCAAGGTGTTTTAGATCGTATCGCCGCTGAAAAGCTCAAAGGCCAGATCAACGTGCAGCGCTTTAAAGGCTTGGGCGAAATGAATCCTGGCCAATTGCGCGAAACTACCATGAACCCTGATACCCGAAGGCTGGTACAATTGACCGTAGCCGACAATGATGAAACCAGCAACCAGTTGGATTTGTTGCTTGCCAAAAAACGTTCGCAAGACCGGAAGTCTTGGTTGGAAATTAATGGTAACCTAGCGGACATAGCCTGAACAGTTGACCAGATGTGTGATAGACAACAGTGGGGCAGGTAACGCTGGCTTAACCAGCATTCAGCCATCTAAAGGACAAACCATGAAACAAGTTGCCTCATTACGATACGGCGTTATCTTTAAAAAAGCCTTTTCCCAGACGGATGTTTTTAAGGCCTTTGTTAAAGCCGTATTAGGCATTGAGTTGGACATTGACAAAGTTGAAACGGAAAAGTCCTTTAAACCCGCAGTGGGTTATGTGGATTCACGTTTTGATCTGTTCGCGCAGGATGATAAGAACCGCATTATTGTTGATATCCAACACGCGCAGAATGCAGACCATTATGACCGGTTTTTGCATTACCATTGTGTAGCCTTGCTGGAACAAATTGCCAAGGCCAAAAATTACCGCCCCGCCTTAAAAGTGTTTACCATTGTGGTTTTGACATCCGGTGATAAGCATCAAAAAGATGTGTTGACCATAGACTTTGACCCAAAAGATTTACAGGGCAACGGCATTAACGAAATACCGCACAAGGTGCTTTATCTGTGTCCTAAACATGTTAATGACAACACACCTAAAGCCTATAAGCAATGGTTGGATGCCATTCAGGACACCTTGGATGAGGAAGTGGATGAAAGCCATTACCATGATGGCATGATTCAGAAAATATTTGATACCATTGAAAAAGATGGTATTACGCCAACCGAACGGGCGGAAATGTTTGAAGAGTATAACCAGCGTGAATCCGTAAAAATCCAAATAGCGGCCATTGTTAAAAATCTGCGGGCTATGGGCTTGGATGAAGTTTCCATTATAAAAGCCACCGGCTTAACTTCCGAAGAAATTACCGACTTGAATAATTTTTAAAACAACTCCAACTTAAAAAATATTATGACCGAATTATCAAACAACGCCATCATCTACGCCCTGCTCGCCCTCAACAGCGAAGCAGCCCTGCAGCGCGAATACGTGGAATCGCCCGATGTTCCGGCAGATGAGAGAGAGGATGAGGAAGAAGTGTTGGCCGATCTGGAACAGGCTTTTATGGAGTTTGTCGATTTTTATAAAGGCCGCTGCAAAGCCGACAAACAATTGCCCAGCCTCGATGAATTGCTGAATAACCCGCTATAAGCCATGCACACGTTGTACGGCATAAAAAATTGCGATACGGTCAAAAAAGCCCGTCGGTGGCTGGATGAAAATGCCATACCTTATCGTTTTCATGATTATCGTACCGATGGTTTAACTCAAGAGCAATTGTTGGCATTTGAAGCCCAGTTAGGTTGGGAAGCCATGCTGAACCGTACCAGCACCAGTTGGCGGCAGCTTTCTGACGACCAAAAAGCCAATCTTACGCAAACGGGCGCCTTGCAACTGATGCTGGCCACACCCACCTTAATCAAACGTCCACTTTTACAAACAGACAGCAAACTGCTGATCGGTTTTAAGGCTGACGTTTACCGTGCCGAATTACTATGAGTGATACCCTCGAACTTCTTAAAGATCTTGTTCGCCGAAAATCCGTAACACCTCACGATGAGGGCTGCCAGGATATACTGGCAGAACGCCTGGCTAAATTGGGCTTTGTTGATGAACGCCTGAATTTTTCCGATACGCAAAACCTGTGGCTAAGACGTGGTACGCAAAAGCCATTGTTCACCTTTTTGGGGCATACCGATGTTGTCCCCACAGGGCCTTTGGATAAATGGCAATCCCCTCCGTTTGAACCGGCTATCCGTGATGGCAAGTTGTACGGACGTGGCGCTGCCGACATGAAAGGGGGCATTGCTGCGTTTATTACCGCTGTTGAACGTTTTATCGCCAAACATCCCGATCATCAAGGTTCCATTGCGGTGATGATGACCAGTGATGAAGAAGGCATCGCCACGCATGGCGTGGTAAAGGTAATTGAAGTTTTGGAGCAGCGCAACGAGAAAATTGACTGGTGTTTGGTGGGCGAGCCGTCCAGTAACAAAAAAGTGGCTGATGTTATCCGTGTCGGCCGGCGTGGCTCGATATGTGCGAAATTAACGGTTTTGGGTATTCAAGGCCATGTGGCTTTCCCTGAGTTGGGGCAAAACCCGATTCATTTGTTTGCCCCTGCACTGAAAGAATTAACGGAAGAAGCCTGGGATTACGGTAACAGCTGTTTTCCACCGACCAGCTTGCAAGTTTCCAATATAAATGCCGGAACCGGCGCCGAAAATATTATTCCAGGCAGTTTGGAAGTGTTGTTTAACCTGCGTTTTAGCACCGAGTCGGATGAACAAACCATTAAGCAACGTACCCATGCCATTTTAGATAAATATGGCTTTAGGTATGAATTAGAATGGCGATTGTCCGGC
>SBAV01000495.1 GCA_005239965.1 Methylobacter tundripaludum | reverse complement strand
TCGGGCGAGGCCAATACGGCCCGCTTGTAAAGCGACAGCAAATCATCGGCACACACTGGCAGGCTAAACACTAACATCCCTAAATAAATAAGTTGTCGCACGCTTAATCCTCAATCAACGAGCGAGCAAATATATTACTGAATGGTTGTGCTAAATACTCAAAGAAAGTGCGATCGCCGGTATTAATCAATACTTCGGCAGGCATACCCGGCATTAAGATCAATCCGCGTTTGCGCAACTCTTCCGCCCCTGCTTTATCCACTTCTACTTTAGCCAAGTAGTAGGGGGGCTGCTGATTTCTTTCATCTTCTATTATATCGGCAGATAACTTCATAAGGTGTCCATCGACCTTTGGCGTTTTAGCACTCTTAAACGAACTAAAACGAATTTCGGTACTTTGGCCGATATGTACCCGATCAATATCGATAGGTGATACCTTTGCCTCCACGATTAACTTGTTTTGCTGGGGTACGATGTCCAGCAAGTTTCCACCCTGGCCTGGCTGACCTGGCTGCGCACCGGGGGCAATAACGGCACCTAAGGTTAATGTCTTGTTAAGGTTCATTATCATGCCAGCTTCCGGTGCCTTGATAATCGTACGGGCAACCGTATCGTTTAGCCACTCAATTTTCTCACGCAACTCGGAAAGCTCGGTCTGCACTTTACTCAACTCATCGATTACTTCGCGCTGAAATTCTTTTTCAATTTGCAAAATCTTAAGAGAGATTTCACTTATCTGTGTTTGCGCTGTAGCAATATCGGCAACAAAATTTCCGTGATCGCCTTGCGCTTCAGTTAGACGACGTTCCAGTTCACTGACTTTGGGTTTTTCAACGTAACCTTTAGCGAGCATGGCGCGCATATCGACCAGCTCTTTATTCAAGGAACTAGCCAAATTATTGCGGCTATTTTTTTGGGATTTAATGCCCTCAATCTTGGCCAACAACTGTTGGCGTTGTTCTTTGAGGATGTCTGTTTCGCCATGACGTGAATGTTTACGCACAATGAATGATTGAGTTTGCACCCGCATAGCTTCTTGTGCGCGCAGATCTTTATTTTCATTCTTTAGGCCGTCAGGGTAGCTGACCGCTGAGTTGCCGTCTCTTTCTGCAATTAATCGAGCTTCGCGTGCTAAGGCAGAAAAAAACTGGCCGCGTAAGGTTTGTAATTGTGCCTTGGAAGAAATATCTTCCAATTCTATCAGAATTTGGCCTTTCTCAACAATATCACCATTACGCACATATATCGCTTTAACAATACCGCCTTCCAGATGCTGAACTGTTTTATGATTGCCTTCAACCTTAATAATGCCCGGCGCTAACGCAGCACTGCCTAACGGCGCCCAATACGCCCAACCGCCAAAAAACACAAAAACAAACAGAACAATGAAATAGCCCAAATACCTCATCGGACGATCATCAGAAAATCGCACCAAATCGGCTTGCGCGGGGTCTTTTAATTCAGCGATGTTGGATCGTTTAGTTGGATTGGTCAATAAACTCATATTGCAACTTTAGGAGGGATGTACACAGGCGACATGATTCTTGCAAAAGAGCACATATTCTATTGGGTACCGGTTAACGTAACCCTGTTTTCCTCTTTCCAAATTAAATCCCCTATTTCACAGGGCGGCACGAAACCGGAAACCGCGCCCATCAAGATCGACCTGATTAATTCAAAATCGTCTTCTTTGGTGGCTTGTTCTAATCTAATCAGCATTTTTTCAAGTGAAGGCCAGGGGATCACATGCTCTTCTGCGCGCATGATTCTTTTGTGGGAAGTCTCGGAAACATTATCACCGATCAACAATTCCTCGTAAAGCTTTTCACCCGGCCTAAGCCCGGTAAAGCTAATTTCAATTTCACCAGCAGCATGATGTTCGTCTTTTATTTCCAAACCGCTGAGGTGGATCATGCGCTTAGCTAAATCAAGAATACGGATAGGTTCTCCCATATCCAGTACAAACACATCGCCCCCTTGGCCCATCGCCCCAGCCTGGATGACTAATTGTGAGGCTTCAGGAATGGTCATAAAATAACGGATAACCCGCTCGTCGGTCACCGTGACCGGTCCACCGCGTGCTATTTGCTCCCTAAACAACGGCACCACCGAACCCGAAGATCCCAATACGTTACCAAACCGCACCATGGTGAAGCGAGTGTAATGGTTGACGCCCGCATCCACACTTAACGCCTGCAAAATTAATTCAGCAAAACGTTTGGTCGCCCCCATGGTGTTGGTTGGCCTGACGGCCTTATCGGTTGAAATTAACACAAAGGTTTCAACATTAGCCTTTATTGCCGCCTGTGCGGTATGCAGTGTTCCGAAGACATTGTTCCAGATGGCTTCTCCGGGATTTTTTTCTACCATCGGCACATGCTTGTAGGCGGCGGTATGATAAATCGTCTGTACCTTGAAGGTGCGGCAGACTTTCTCAATGCGATCCGCATTGACGACAGAACCCAGCACAGAAACAATTTCTATATCTGCGGCGTTTTTTATTTTTTTCAGCAGGTAATTCAACTCTTTTTCGATTTCATACAGGGCAAATTCGCACAATTCGAAAAGCACCACCGAAGACGGCTGTAACTGAATAATTTGCCTGCACAACTCAGAACCTATGGAACCCCCGGCTCCGGTTATCATAACCACTTTATCGGTAATATTGGCGTGTAATAGCGACTGGTCGGGCGCTACCGGATCACGTCCGAGTAAATCAGCAATATCAACTTCCTGAAGCGTATCAAAGGTCACCTTGCCTTGGGCAATATCCGATAGGCCTGGCATCGACATCACATGCACCGCATAAGGCTCAAGTAACCGGATAATTTCGCTTTTGCGGGCACGTTGTGCTGAAGGAATTGCCAATAAAATATCCGAAACACCGTGTCTTTTCATGAGATAACTTAAAGAACTGAGTGGATAGATACGTAAACCATTCACTTTTTGTTTGTGCAACAAAACATCATCATCAATAAAAGCAACCGGCCTGAATTCACGCCCGTAGACGAGTGCAGAAGCCAGCTGTACACCGGCACTGCCGGCGCCATAAATAACGACGTTTTTTTTGCGCCCCTCTACAACAGCAACACCTTCTCCGCCACGAAAATGAATTTCACCGAGGTACCACCGTGCAACAAAGCGGCTGCCAGCGATTAATACCATGAAAATCAGCCAATTTAAGGGAAACAGAGTGTGCGGGACGCTTTTTATGTCTATTTGCAAAAACACAAAACTAAACACAAGGGCATAAAGTGTCGTTGCCTGAATAATTGTCCACAACGAGCGCACTTCCATATAACGGATGATTGCCCGATAAAGTCCTAATTTAAGAAAAATAGGCACTGCAATAACAGGTGCCACTGCAAACAAATACCACTCACTCCCTTTCGGCGTATACAAAACACCCAGACGCAGATAAAAAGCAAGCCAAAGCGCAAGTAACGCAAAAAACACATCAACGCCCATCATTATCAGCGCCTTTGTATTCCGTGGAAGCTCTACAAACCATTGAGCTAATTGTGATCCCATATATTCTCTAATATTTTAGATTCGCCAGAACTACTTTTTATTGATAACCCAATTTTATTATAACCGATTCATTGACTTCACCGAGAATAGCTAACATAGCAGCATAGCCAGACTTATAAAGTCGTCAATATTATTGTACGCTACCCACCGGAACATTTAACGGGCCGTCTTAATTCTACTTTGTTAAATCAACATCGCCCTATCATGTTGAAAAAACCAATTGATTTTTAAACGCATAATCAATCGATGCTTGCCTCCTCCTGTGT
>SBAV01000211.1 GCA_005239965.1 Methylobacter tundripaludum | reverse complement strand
GGGGGCATTACGCAAAATCACCGAAGAAGGCGTGACCTTTAAATCCCCCATCAACGGCAGCAAGATTTTTATGGGGCCGGAAGAATCGATGCATGTGCAACGGGAATTAGGCTCGGACATCGTCATGATCTTTGATGAATGCACCCCCTACCCTGCCACTGTACATGAAGCTGCCGATTCCATGCGCTTGTCATTGCGTTGGGCGGCACGGAGCAAAACCGCACACGCGGATAATCCTTCTGCATTATTTGGGATTGTGCAAGGCGGTATGTATGAGCATCTGCGGCAAGAATCGATAGCCGGTTTAGTCGATATAGGCTTTGATGGTTACGCCATTGGCGGTTTGTCGGTCGGAGAGCCCAAAGAGGAAATGATGGCCACGCTTGATGCCGTACATACCAAAATGCCTATTGATAAGCCGCGTTATTTAATGGGCGTAGGCACACCGGAAGATTTGGTAGAAGCGGTTCGACGCGGTATCGATATGTTTGATTGTGTGATGCCAACCCGTAATGCCCGTAATGGCCATTTGTTCACCCGTTTTGGTGTTGTCAAAATCAGAAACAGTCAATACGAATTTGATAACAAGCCACTGGATGAAGCTTGTGGCTGTTATACCTGTCAGAATTACTCCCGGGCTTATTTGCGCCATTTGGACAAATGCAAAGAAATGTTGGGGTCAAGGCTTAACACTCTCCACAATCTTTATTATTATCTGCAGCTGATGCAAGGCTTGCGAGATGCCATTGAAAATCAGCAGCTGGAAGTTTTTGTCAAGCGCTTTTATGAACAGCGAGGAAAAGCTGTACCAGTTGTGGCATAATGAGAAAATTTGTACTTTTAATATAATAACAATCGAGGATAACAATGAGTTTTTTTATTTCTGAGGCTTTAGCAGCTCCTGGCGCTGTCGCGGGACAACCCGGTATGGAAGGCATGCTTCTCCCATTTGGCATACTGATATGCTTCTATTTGTTGTTTTTACGGCCACAATCAAAACGCGCCAAAGAAAAGAAACAAATGCTCGCCGCCATGACTAAAGGCACGGAAGTGGTAACCACAGGCGGGATTTTAGGAAAAGTTGCGGATTTGGATGAAAATTTTGTCAAGCTGGAAGTGGCGGACAATTTTTTTATTCAGATCCAGCGGCATCATGTCGAAAACATGATGCCCAAAGGCACCTATAAAGCAATAACCAAAAAAGGTAGCGTGGAGCTTAATAAGCGATAACGCCTATTATCGCTTCTTGTTGCGGCAAGTTGTCGGCTGACACTTGCGGGCGCAATTTAAATTGTCGGAATAAAAAAATGCAAAACCATTTCCCACTTTGGAAAAATATATTGATCATCGCTGTTTTTTTGATCAGTCTTGTTTACTCATTACCCAATTTGTACAGCGAAGATCCTTCTGTACAAGTATCGACCAATTTGTCGACAGTCTCGCTCAAAGATCAAGCATCACAAATAGAAGGAGCAATCAAGGCAGCAGGACTTCCCTTTAAGACCTTTGAAACCCAGGAAAAGCAGATTTTGGCACGCTTTAGCAATACCGATGACCAATTAAAAGCGGCCGATTTGCTACGGGATAAACTGGGCAATGACTATACTGTCGCCTTAAACCTGGCTCCGACCACCCCCGGCTGGTTACGCGCATTGGGTGCAGATGCCATGTATTTGGGATTGGATTTACGGGGTGGTGTGCATTTTCTGTTGGAAGTTGACATGGATGCTGCCGTTAAGCAGGCAGAAGAGCGTTATACCGACGACATACGCACTGCATTAAGAAGTGCAAAAATCCGTTATCTATCCGTTTCCAAAGACAGCGACTTTATTAAAGTCAAATTAAAAGCCGTTGAAGACAAACCTGCATTATTGGCGCTGTTAAACAAAGATTTACGCACCCTTAAAATCACCGAGCCACCCGAACAAGACCAGGTGTGGCTGAAGATTTCTGAACCGGAAGTGCGTGAGATCAAAAAATCTGCTGTTGCCCAAAACATAACCACCTTGCGTAACCGGGTCAATCAGCTCGGTGTTGCAGAACCGGTTATTCAGCAACAAGGCGATAATCGTATCGTGGTGCAATTGCCAGGTGTACAAGACACCACCCGCGCCAAAGAAATCCTGGGTACCACGGCCACCCTGGAATACCGCTTGGTCGACGTGGAACATGATGCCCAGCAAGCGCTTGCTACGGGCCATATACCTGTCAACAGCAAGCTGTACTACGAAAAAAATGGCGCTCCGATCCTGCTAAACCGTCGCGTGATTGTGACTGGCGATCAGATCGTTGATTCGTCTTCCGGTGTGGATGAAGATGGCAGACCGTCGGTAAACATTACCCTTAATGGCGTAGGCGCAAGCAAAATGGGTAAATTGACCCAGGCCAATGTCGGCAAACCGATGGCGGTGGTGTTTATTGAATATAAAGTCGACACCAAGATAGTCAATGGCCAGAAAGTACGCCATAAAGAAAAAGTAGAGAAAGTGATCAGTGTCGCCACTATTAACGGTGTGTTCAGCAAACGTTTTCAAACCACCGGCTTAGATAGTCCGCAAGAAGCCAGAAATTTGTCGCTGATGTTAAGAGCTGGCGCATTGGCCGCGCCCATTGATATTGTTGAGGAACGCACCGTAGGCCCAAGTTTGGGGCAGGACAATATCAACAAGGGCTTCTTGTCGTTTATTGTCGGCTTTGTGGCGGTGGTGCTGTTTATGGCTGTTTTCTACCGTTTATTTGGCGTTATTGCCAACCTGGCGCTGGCGTTTAACGTGGTTATCGTTGTGTCCATATTGTCCATGTTGCAGGCAACACTGACCTTGCCCGGCATTGCGGGGATTATTTTGACGGTGGGTATGTCGGTGGATGCTAACGTACTTATTTTTGAGCGGATTAAGGAAGAAACTAGAAATGGCCAGTCCCCGCAGACCAGTATTTTTGCCGGTTATGATAAAGCCTTCGCCACTATTCTTGACTCCCACGTTACTAACTTGGTGGTGGCTGTAGTGTTATTTGCTTTTGGTACCGGTTCTGTTAAAGGTTTTGCGGTGACACTCATCATTGGCATTTTGTCGTCCATGTTTACTGCCATCACCGGAACGCGGATGATTATCAACTGGATCTATGGCAACCGCAAAGTTGAGAAATTGTCCATTTAGCGCGTCGACCTTGCCACCCTCTAACAACATAACGAAAAAAAATATGTCTAGTAGAAAAATTAATTTTATAGGTAATCGAAAAATAGCCCTGATTTTTTCAGGCTTGTTGATGATTATCTCGATTGTTTCGCTCTCAACGCGCGGCTTGGAGACGGGGATCGATTTTACTGGCGGCACCCTTATTGAAGTCGGCTATCAAAAATCCGCAGACCTCGCCGTATTGCGCAACACCTTGACCGAAATAGGTTTTAGCGATGCTACCGTGCAAAACTTTGGCACGGCAAAAGATGTTTTGATCCGGTTAAAACCACGCGAAGGTGTGAACAGCAATGATTTAAGCACCCAGGTGCTGGAAGCCATCAACAAAACCACCACAGAACCTGCTAGTTTACGCCGGGTGGAGTTTGTAGGCCCACAGGTCGGTGACGATCTTGCCGAAGATGGTTTTCTGGCGCTGCTGTATTCAACCATCGGTATTTTGATCTATATCGCCTGGCGTTTTGAATGGAAATTTTCATTAGGTGCGGTTATCGCCACTTTCCATGACGTGATTGTAACCCTGGGTGTGTTTTCCATATTTAATCTGGAATTTGACTTAACCGTGTTGGCGGCCATTCTTGCCCTGATCGGCTACTCGTTGAACGACACTATCGTGGTCTATGACCGGATACGTGAAAATTTCAGGAACATGAGAGACACCTCAACCGAAGACATCATGAATATCGCGGTCAATGACACCTTAAGCCGTACCATCATGACTTCATTTACTGTTTTTTTGGTATTGTTGGCGCTATTTTTCTTAGGGGGTGCGGTCATTCATAATTTTTCTATCGGCCTGTTGTTTGGTGTGGTGTTCGGTACCTATTCCTCCATTTTTATTGCCAGCCCCATGGCATTAATGTTGGGCATTTGTCCTGAAGATTTAATGATTCCGATAAAAGAAGGCTCGGAACTGGATCACTTACCTTAACAGGGTTATCAACTAATCGGTTATAATTATTATTTTTTATCCATATCTGGAGTTTTGAAACACATGGCGATAGAACGCACTTTCTCAATCATTAAACCCGATGCCGTAGCCAAAAACGTAATCGGCGAAATTTACAGCCGCTTTGAAAAAAATGGCTTGCGCATCGTTGCCGCCAAAATGCTGCACCTGACCCAAGCCCAAGCCGAAGGTTTTTATGCCGAACACAAAGAGCGTGGCTTTTTTAAAGATTTGGTGGCGTTCATGGTTTCAGGCCCTGTGATCATGCAAGTGCTGGAAGGTGAAAACGCCGTATTGAAACACCGTGAAATCATGGGTGCAACCAACCCGAAAGAAGCTGCCCCTGGCACCATCCGTGCTGATTTTGCCAACAGCATTGATGAAAATGCCGTGCATGGGTCCGATGCCTTGGCAACTGCTGAAAGGGAAATCGCTTACTTTTTCTCAGATGCTGAACTCTGTGCCAGAACCCGCTAAAATCAAAAACGTCAATCTGCTCGATCTCGACAGAAACGGCCTTGCGGCTTTTTTTGTCGAATTGGGCGAAAAACCGTTTCGTGCCACGCAATTACTGAAGTGGATTTATCAGGAAGGCGTTGAAGACTTCGACCTGATGACCAACTTCAGCAAATCCTTGCGGACTTACCTGAAAGAACATTGTTTTATTGCTACGCCGGAAATCGTTGTCGAGCAAGTCGCCAGTGATGGCGTACACAAATGGGTATTGCAAACCCATTGCGGCAATCGCATTGAAACCGTTTTTATTCCCGAAGAAAACCGTGGCACCTTGTGCGTGTCTTCGCAAGTTGGCTGTGCCCTGGCGTGTACATTCTGCTCTACTGCACAGCAAGGCTTCAACCGTAATTTGGCGACCTCAGAAATTATCGGCCAGGTTTATACCGCACAAAAACGGTTAGGGGCTGACAAAAAAATCACCAATGTCGTCATGATGGGCATGGGAGAGCCATTGCTCAACTTCGACAACGTGGTTGCTGCCATGAACCTGATGATGGAGGACTTTGCCTTTGGCTTGTCCAAGCGCCGCGTCACCATCAGTACTTCCGGCGTTGTGCCGGCCATGTACCGTTTGACGGAAGTGTGCGATGTTAGTCTGGCGGTATCTTTACATGCGGTGACTGATGAATTGCGCGATGTCCTGGTGCCCATCAACAAAAAATACCCCCTGAAAGAACTGATGGAAGCGTGCCGTGAGAATGCCAAGTTAGCGCCACGCCGTACCGTCACCTTTGAATATGTGATGCTGAAAGGCATCAATGATTCCGTGCAGGATGCACAAGGACTGATAGCGCTGTTAAAAACCGTGCCCTCAAAACTCAACCTGATACCGTTCAATCCATTTCCCAACTCCATCTATGCTTGTTCCAGCAAAAACACCATCCATCAATTCAAAACCCTGTTGAATGATGCCGGTATCGTCACCACCGTCCGGAAAACACGCGGCGAAGATATTGATGCCGCTTGTGGCCAGCTGGTGGGGCAAGTACAGGATAAAAGCCGCAGGCATCTTAAGCTAAAAACCCTGGATGCTGAGCATGTTGCGTAAATCGGTAGCCCAGCAGATGACTGCCGGTGTGTTGTCACTCAGTTTGACAGCCTGTGCGGGTCTGTTTGGCAAAAGCGCGGCTGAATCTGCCGATGTTTATGTGCAACTGGGTATGCGCTACCTGAGCATGAACAAACTCGATACCGCCAAACAAAATTTGAACAGGGCATTGGAGAAAGACAGCAGTAATGTTCAGGCACATAACGGTTTAGCGTTTTTATACGAAAAAATACATCTTCCCGCTGAGGCCATAAAACATTACGAAATAGCGCTAAATCTGGATGCTAGCGATATAGGCGTACAAAACAATTTTGGCCGTTTCCTGTGTGAGCAAAAACAGTATGAAAGAGGAATGTTATTATTAAAACAAGCCGCTTCAACACCATTAAACAACAGGCCATGGCTGGCATTAACCAATGCCGGACGCTGTCAGATGGCAATGGGGCAAATCCAAAAAGCTGAACCTTATTTCCAGCAAGCCTTATTGCAAAACGCTAGCTACGCCCCTGCCTTGGCGGAAATGCAAAAGCTCAGCTACCAACATAATGATTTTAATGCCGCGAACGACTATCTACAACGCTACTTAAGTACGTCTACACATACCGCAGAAACCTTATGGGTAGCTATTCATACCGAACGTGCCCTTGGCAATAATGCCTTGGCAACCGAATACCAAAATTTACTGCTAAAAAAATTCCCGCTTTCAGGCGAGGCGAACAAAATCAAGTCTGTTTTGTGGTAACCGTCCTATAAATATGGCCAATAATATTCAAGCAATCCGGGGCATGCACGATGTGTTGCCCGACCAAACCCCACTCTGGCAAGCTACCGAGCAGACGATTCGAGAAGTGCTCGCTGCTTACGGCTATAGCGAGATCCGTCTTCCTATCGTCGAAAAAACTGAATTGTTCAAACGCTCTATCGGCGAAGTGACCGATATTGTTGAAAAGGAGATGTACACCTTTGAAGACAGAAACGGCGATTCCCTCACTTTGCGCCCCGAAGGTACTGCCGGCTGTTTGAGGGCCTGTCTGGAACATGGCTTGTTACATAACCAAAGCCACCGGTTATGGTACTACGGCCCCATGTACCGTCATGAAAGACCCCAAAAAGGCCGCTACCGGCAGTTTATACAACTGGGTGTTGAGGCTTACGGCATGGCCGGGCCTGATATTGACGCCGAGCTGATTTTAATCATGGACAGGCTGTGGAAAAAACTGGGCATCCGCGATAAAGTCACCTTGCAATTGAATTCCTTAGGTACAATTGACGAACGGCTGGTGTACCGTAACAGTCTGGTCAGCTATTTTGAACAGCATTTGGACAAACTCGATGAAGACAGCTTGCGGCGGTTAAAAACCAATCCGCTGCGTATTCTGGACACCAAAAATCCGGCCATGCAGGACGTGGTTGCAGGCGCACCTGAATTAATGGCTTACTTGGGCGCGGAAAGCCTTGATCACTTCAGGGCCATAACCGCAACACTCGACGATCTGGGTATAGCTTACGCCATCAACACACGTCTGGTACGTGGCCTTGATTATTACAGCAAAACCGTTTTTGAGTGGGTGACGACCGAATTAGGTTCACAAGGCACAGTATGCGCCGGTGGCCGTTATGATACTTTAATAGAACAGTTAGGCGGCAAAGCCAACTATGGCATTGGGTTTGCCATGGGCATGGAACGGCTGTTGGCCTTACTGGAAACTACTACAGATGGCGTTGCCACCAGTAGCGTGGATGCTTATCTGGTACGTACCGGAGCGATGGCTGAACAGGAAGGTTTGCGTTTTTCGGAAACCCTCAGAAACGAGATTCCTTCTTTAAAGTTGCAAGTCAACTGCGGCGGTGGTAGTTTTAAAAGCCAGTTTAAGAAAGCGGATAAAAGCGGCGCTAAATTTGCGATCATACTCGGTGACGATGAAGTAAGCCGTGCTGAAGTCGGCATCAAATTTTTACGGGATGAACAAGAACAACAAAGCTTGTCCCAGCAGGCCGCGATTGAATTCCTGCAAGCGCACATCGGGCAAAAAGCTATCTAGCAGCTTTCCTATTCATTAGAAAGACATAGAGAAAACAACGTGGAAATATACGATACAGAAGAAGCGCAAGTTGAAGCCTTAAAAAGATGGTGGAAAGAAAACAGCCAATCCACCATTATTGGCTTGGTTATGGGTATTACTGTTATTCTGGGCTGGAATTATTGGCAGGACTATAAAAAACAAAAAACCAACCAGGCTTCCGCAATGTTTGAACAAGTGCAAAAAGCCGCAGAAGCCAGCAAAAAAGATTCCGTGGACAAATTGGCAGCGCAATTGAAAGAAAAATTTTCTGCCAGTGACTACGTTGCCTTTACGGGGCTGATACAAGCCAAAGTAAAAGCAGAAGCGGGGGATTTTGCCGGTGCCAAAGAAATCCTGAAAGGCATTGCCGCAGGCCAAAACAAAGAGCTGAGCAATATCGCCAAGCTCAGATTGGTACGGTTAATGTTGGCCACAAAAGAATATGAACAGGGTTTACAATTAATCAACGAAATCGATCCTGCTGCAGAATCCAGTTTTTCAGGCAATTACGATGAGCTGACCGGTGATTTGTACGTAGCTTTGGATCGTTTGGATGAAGCACGCACTGCCTATCAAAGCGCACAAAGAAACGGTCATCAATCGCCATTGTTACAGTACAAGATTGATGATTTGGCCACTGCCGAAAGCCTAAGCCCTAAAAAATAATGCGCCGCCTTACGCTTGTACTGATCTGTTTATATCTTACCGCCTGCGCTGAAGATAGCTCTATTAAAAGCACTTTGGCCGGCGTCGGTGATTACTTTCATGGCGGTGCTGACAATGCCGAACCGCCAACTGAGTTGATGGACTACACCCCTGAAGTCAATGTTGACATCATCTGGAAAGAATCCGTTGGCGTTGGCGCTGATGAACAATCACTAAAACTGGTTCCCGCCATCGGTTTTGGCAAAATTCTGGCTGCTGATAAAGACGGTTTGGTTGAAGCCCACGATTTAGCAACCGGCAATCTCCTCTGGGAAGCAGAAGCGCAGGATGATAACGAAAAAGAAGTGCATTTTTCCGGTGGCCCTGGCATAGGCGCTGGTACGGTTATATTGGGTTCCAGCGATGCCGAAGTGGTCGCCTTAAATATTGAAAACGGCGCAATACTTTGGAAGTCGAGGGTTTCCAGTGAAGTGCTGTCGGTACCCGTTATTGCCAAGGGCATTGTCATTGTCAGGACTATTGACGGCGCAATTGTTACCCTTAATGAAAAAACCGGCCAAAAGTTGTGGAGCTATGAGCATAACATTCCTGCCTTGAGTGTGCGTGGCGTAAGTACGCCATTGATCGTTGAAGACAAGGTCATCAGCGGCTACGACAGTGGCAAGTTGATCGCCTTACGCCTGGAAGATGGCAAATATGTTTGGGAAACCAGTGTTGCCATGCCCAGTGGCCGTTCCGAGGTAGAAAGGCTGGTCGACCTGGATGTTGATCCCGTGGAAGTAGGCGGCACTATTTACGTTGCCAGTTATCAGGGTGGCATCAGTGCGGTGACGCAGACCAATGGTGAAGTCCAGTGGCGCAATCCAGAGGTCTCATCGCATACTGGCTTGACCAAAGACTTTCAATACCTGTACTTGTCCGATTCTGAAGGCGATTTGTTACAACTGGATCAGCAAACGGGCCGTTCGCTCTGGAAGCAAAAAGAATTGCACCAGCGAAAGTTGACCGCCCCGGCCGTGTATGGCAGCTATGTTGTGGTGGGTGATTATGACGGCTATGTACACTGGCTCAGCAACACCGATGGCAGACAACTGGGGCGTATCCATGTTACGGGTTCAGCCATAGACGCCAAACCGCTTGTTATCGACAATACTATCTATGTTTACGCTAAAGATGGCACCCTTGCCGCCTTAAGAGCAAACCTACCTTAAAAAAACGCTATGCTACCTGTAATCGCCCTCGTGGGCAGACCCAATGTTGGCAAATCAACATTATTCAACTACTTGACCCGTACGCGTGAAGCACTGGTTGCCGACTTTCCAGGTTTAACCCGGGACCGCAAATATGGCCGAGTCAAACACGGTAATCGTGCCTGCCTTGTGGTCGATACCGGCGGTATAGCCGATGATGCACAAGGCATAGAAAGTGTCGCCAGAGAACAGGTTCAAGTCGCCCTTGAAGAAGCCGATGTTATTGTGTTTATGGTGGATGCGAGAGAAGGCTTAAGTGCCTCCGACAGCGCTATCGCCGAAACTTTAAGAAAACTGGCCAAACCGGTTATCCTGGTTACCAATAAAGTTGACGGTATCGATGCACAAACCGCCGCGTCTGATTTTCATTCTTTGGCCTTAGGTGAGCCGGTTCTGGTTGCCGCTTCGCATGGGCGCGGTGTTCCCGAATTGCTGTTGCGGGTTAACCAGTTGCTGCCGTCCGAGCAAGCAATTGTTGAAGATGATGAAGCCCAACAAAAAATTGCCATTGCTGTCGTCGGCCGTCCTAACGTGGGCAAATCCACATTAATCAATCGCTTGCTGGGTGAAGAGCGGGTTATTGTATTTGACGAACCGGGCACTACCCGCGACAGTATCTACATCCCTTTTGAACGCAACGGCAAGGCTTACACGCTGATAGACACTGCCGGTATGCGCCGTCGTGCCAAAGTGTCTGAGGTGATCGAAAAATTCAGTGTCATAAAATCATTGCAAGCCATAGAAAAATCAAATGTGGTGATTTATCTGATCGATGCCCAGGAAGGCGTTACCGATCAGGATGCGCATCTGTTAGGTTTGGTGCTGGAAGCCGGCCGTGCGCTGATTATTGGCCTTAATAAATGGGATGGCTTGACGTTGCAACAAAAAGAAACCGTAAAACGGCATATTGAAGTTAAATTATCGTTTCTTGAATTTGCCGAAAAGCATCCTATTTCAGCTTTACATGGCAGTGGGGTCGGCAAATTATTTGATGTCGTGCAGAATCTGTATGATTCAGCCATGGTGAATATGTCCACACCGATACTGACGCGCATACTCAAAGAAGCCACCGGAGAACACCAGCCGCCGCTAGTCAACAACCGGCGCATCAAATTAAAATACGCACACCAGGGCGGCAGAAACCCGCCGGTCGTTATTGTACATGGCACACAAACCGATGCTTTGCCGATTTCGTACAAGCGCTATTTAACCAACTATTTTCGACAAAAATTGCATTTATCAGGTACGCCGATACGCTTGGAATTCAGGTCACCCGTTAATCCCTTTCAGGGTCAAAAGAACAAGCTGACCGATAGGCAAGTGCATAAACGGCAACGTTTAATGAAACGGATTAAAGGTAAAGATTAAAACCGCGCTACCCCAACAGGAGACTCTAATGGCAGCAATCAAATTTCAAGGCAAACCTCTGCATACTTCTGGCGAATTGCCGGCGGTAGGCAACAAAGCCCCAGATTTCACACTGGTCAACAGTAAGCTTCAGGATGTAAACCTTGCAAGTTATGCAGGCAAAAAGAAAGTCCTAAATATTGTGCCGAGTTTGGATACGCCCACCTGTGCGGCATCGACACGAAAATTCAACGAAAAAGCCGCCAGCTTGAATAATGCCGTGGTGTTGGTCATTTCTGCCGACCTGCCCTTTGCCCAATGCCGTTTTTGTGAAGTGGAAGGATTGAAAGACGTTATCGCCCTGTCTACCTTCCGTTCCACGTTTGCCGATGATTACGGCGTGAAACTCACAGATACTTTCCTGGCTGGGCTTACCGCGCGTGCCATCGTCATTATTGATGAAAATGATACGGTAATTTATACGCAACTGGTTGATGAACTGGCTAACGAACCGGATTACGACCGGGCATTAGCGGTACTTTAAGGTTATTTTTTCAATCTAGCATCAGGGAAGCCATAGGAACAACGCCTGCCAGTCAGTTATATTATAGAGGGCTCCACTAATAAAAGGACATATTAAGCCTTACACAAGGCTCTGAGACATTGATCAATGCAATTAATGTCACTTTATTAGCTGCGTTCTCTATATGACGC
>SBAV01000509.1 GCA_005239965.1 Methylobacter tundripaludum | reverse complement strand
GCTACTTTTGATGCCACATTAGCGCCTACCAGCTGCATACGTACCGTGCTGTTTTCGCGCAGCTCAGCTAATTTCTTTTCTTTGTTCCGAGATTTAATATCAATGTCTTTGACAACTTTTGACAGCCCTAGCACCGCCTCGGTCGGTGTCAAAAACAACGTGTAACCCGATCCACGGGACAAAAATTGTACGGACTTGTCAATTTGCCCCTGATTTGCTTCAAAGCTTAACGGCAACTGCCCGTAAGCTTGAATAATGTGACTGTTCGCCTGCCCTGTAGGAGCAGGTGCTGGCTTGGCGATGCTGATATTTGAAATAAAACACAGCATCATGGCCAAAAGGCCGATGATTGGGTATTTCATGAATCTTCTCCAATAGTAAAGTCGATAGTAATACTGTTTTTGCGGGCACCCTGTCGCGAAGTCAACTGGGAAAAGTTAATGGTCGATTGTGTTTTTTCCCTGACAAATAAAGGCTTGTAGAATAAATAAAGGTGTAGCTCATAAAAAAGCTACGGGCATGATTCTACATCAACTGGTTTACAATTCTAATAATTATGTAAAATTATTTTTTACACTTGCGCAAATTGTTAATATAATTGAGAAAATTTATAAAAAACAATATGAATTAATTATTTTTGCAATTAACTTAGTATTTTTACAGATGACAGGTTATATGTATAAAAATAATATACGTATTGAAGATAAGCATGCTTTGTTTAGCTGCTGTTTTTATACCAAGATAAAAACTGATCTGCCCAGAAAGTTATAGGCATAAAGACGTGCATGAAGCATTTTTTTGACAGTGAAAGCACGAGGCATTACGAAAACGCACAGATTGCGTGACTACTGTTTGAAATCTCTGCGCATACTTGTTGAATACGGACAAAATACTGAAAGTTGCTCATTTGAAGACAAGGGATGGTGCATTTCACTGCTATTTGAGTATATACTGGCCTAAGTGTAGGGTAGCTTATATACTGGGATTTACAATGCTTCCGGGTGTATTCGGCTATTTTTTGGGGCATTTGTTTTCACAAGATATGTTATGACCGGTTTCTGTTCTTGCACCTACCGCTTTGGCAAAGGTTTTACTCTGGTAGAACTTATGGTGGCCATGGTACTTGGGGCATTTTTCCTGAATGGTGTTTTGCAAATTTTTTTCAGCGCGAAGCAAGCTTACAGGACACAGGAAAATTTGGCACGCCTGCAAGAAAATGGCCGCCTTGCACTGGACTTTATTAGCCAGGATGTACGCATGGCTGGTTATTGGGGCTGTAGTCATGCCGCCCCTTCGACTGACGGATTTAATAACCTCAACTTTTTTTATAAGTTTGGAACAGCACTGGAAGGTTTTGAAGCATTGTCCGAAACTGCGTGGACACCCGAATTAGATTCTTCTTTTGATCAAACAGGGAATGATAAGGTATTGGGCGGTTCCGATGTTTTAACTGTTCGCAGGGCCAATGCCCTGGGTTTTTTAGTGGCTAAACATGGGGATGCTGCAAACCCGCTGGAATTACAGTTAAACGTAACAGAAGATAACCTTACAGAGGCGGACATTAAGACTGGCTCGGTTGCTATTGCTGCTAATTGCACACAAGCTGAGGCTTTTCAGGTTACCAGTATATCGCCCGGAAGCCCAATTACTATTGAACACAAGGCTATTGCAGCGACAATTGCAACTCCGGGAAACAAAACCGGCAATTTGTTGATAACCTATGAGAACGCCAAGGTTCATGCCGTTAATACGGTTAGCTATTATGTGGCAAGCCGTAATAATGAAAAGTTGTTGTATCGAAGGGTGAATAGTGAAACGGAGGCTGATAAATTAGGTCTGGTCGATGGTGTAGAACAAATGCAAATTTTATATGGCGTTGACACCGATGCTGAGGGTAATCCTGGTAAAGGTAGCCCCAATTACTATGTCAAAGCAGATGATGTTGATAAGAATAACAATTGGGATAATGTGGTGAGTGTCCGTGTCAGCCTTTTAGTGGCAACTCTCGATAATGTGGCTAATCGCCCTGTATCGTATACCTTTAATGGCGAAACGATAGAAGACCAAAAAATCCGGCGCGTGTTTACGTCGACTATTGCCATTCGTAACCGTTTGAAATAGGTCATGCAACCTTAAATATAAAACTCTTCGTTTAAACAAGACACGATGCGCCCAAATAATAGAATAATCGGCTCTCCCCACAAACACCAGTCCGGTGTGGTTTTGGTTGTCGGTTTGATTATATTGTTATTACTTACACTCATCGGTTTGACAGGTATGCAGACTACTGGTCTCGAAGAAAAAATGGCCAGTAATATGCGCGATAAAAACCTGGCTTTTCAAACAGCTGAAGCGACGCTAAAAGTCGGGGAAAACAAGATTCAAGACTTAAGTAACAGCAATACGAGCTCAGGTTTTTTTAATTGCCTTCACGAAAGCCAAGGTGATGGCCTGTTTAAACAGCCGGATGAACCTGATATTGATATCGGAACGACAAAAAGTGTTTGGTTAACGCGCGACGTGTTGTGTACCGATGTTCTTAAGAAGGTTGGCGGCCTTGAATCAGTTTGTCGGCCAGATGATGCCAATCAATCAAAATATGTTATCCAGTGCCTGCCCGAGCCTGGATTATATCGAGTTACCGCCTACGCAAGAGGCGCAACAAATGACTCAGTGGTGATATTGCAGTCAGTATTCAACCTGAAGCCGCCAGAGATGTAGTTGTTATATGCCTTTAAAACGTTTCGTTTATTCTGTAGGTCTTTGTACAACGGGCATTTTGTGATGGCTGGAGCCGTAGCTTTGAATTTTTCTGTGATCGGAAGACTGTTAACGGTATTGTTGTTAACTGCTTTGATAATGCCAAAAGTGTCCGCTGCGTTAAATATTGCCCAAACGCCATTATCTATAGTGCCATCGGCCTTGCCCATAGTCATGTTAAACATGCCCAAAGATCATCAGTTGTATTTTAAAGCCTTTGATGATTACTCCGATCTTGATGGTGATGGCATTCCCGAAACAACCTATAAACACAGTTTTGATTATTACGGTTATTTCGACAGTAATAAATGTTATGACTACGTTAACAACCGCTTTACGCCCACCACAATCAGCATCAATAAATACTGTTCCGGGCAATGGAGCGGCAATTTCCTCAATTGGGCCAGTATGACGCGCATCGACACTGTCCGTAAGATGCTGTACGGTGGGCTTCGGTCAACCGATAGCGCAGGTGATACAGAGCTGGAGCGCAGTTATTTGCCCAATGATGCGCACAGTTTTGCAAAATTCTATCAAGGCGATGACCTGGCTCAACTCACTCCTTTTTCGGCAGACGAAGGTATCACACTTTGTAATACCACGTTTTCCAATAAGGCATTTTCCCAGGATGTAACCGATCCACCGCTACTGCGGGTTGCTAAAGGCAATTATTCATTATGGGCGGCCAATGAACGTTGGCAGTGTCTTTGGGTGGAAGACAACAGACAGGCTTTCGACCCAACACTGAACGGTGGTTCTGGCGGTTTAATCCCGATCAGCAATGGCAATATTCCCGCAGAGTCCGGTATTGACGCGGCTGCCGAAAATCCTACCAAAGCCACTGATGGACTTGGTGAGGGCGATTACATTGTGCGTGTGAAAGTGTGCGTTGATGACAGTTTAAAAGGCACCGAAAACTGCAAAAATTACAAGAACGCTTCAACAGGCACCACGACTTTAAAGCCCGTCGGCCTGCTGCAAACTTATGGCGATGACGGCAAAATGCGCTTTGGGCTGATGACCGGATCTTACGGGAAAAATAAATCCGGTGGCGTACTGCGAAAAAATGCCACTGTGCTGACAGATGAAATCAATGTTGACAGCGACGGCACATTTAAGCCGCCTCCGGCCAATGGCGGTATTATCAACACCCTGGACAGGCTGCGTATTTATGGTTATCGGCACAATGGCGGCATGGCAAACACCGTTGGGACTTATAACAACAGCCAACCCCCATCACCTGGCAGCGACAACTGTATTTGGGGGTTAAACAGCTTCAGTAATGGCCAATGCAGCAACTGGGGCAATCCGCAGTCG
>SBAV01000370.1 GCA_005239965.1 Methylobacter tundripaludum | reverse complement strand
GACACAGGAGGAGGCAAGCATCGATTGATTATGCGTTTAAAAATCAATTGGTTTTTTCAACATGATAGGGCGATGTTGATTTAACAAAGTAGAAATAATATACACAACCCAATTCATAACCTAATGCACTACCACAGTTTGTAATATAAACATGAGCATACGCGAAAACCCATGTACAATAAGCGCGGATTTTAATGCAATTCTTAACCACTCCCTACTGATAATTACACCCAGGCAAACACAACAATGCATAATTATTTTTTAAAATTCAGTTTTTTAATATTAACGGTATGCTCAATTTCTGCTTACGCCGAAGTTATGAGTAAAGAAGCCATACCCGAAAAAATAATGCAGCACCTCAACAAAAAACACCCCAAAGCAACCGAAATTACCGCGGAAACCACCAAACATTTTGGCCAGGATGTCATCGAAGTGCGCTTTAAAGAAGATGGCGAGACTGCGCTTGGCATCTACAGATCAAATGGTAACTTCCATGTGGCCGCCACTAAAATTGCCGCCGATGATATGATGTTTACCAGCAGCAAGGAAAACCTAGCCAAAGAATTTCCTCAATATTCTATCAAAGAAGCCTTTATGATCGTAAACCCTAGCGGTGTTGGCGAAGAATTCGAAGTTATCCTTGAAGCAGCCGGTAAACAGTGGAATGTTTCCATTGATAAAACGGGTAATATAGAAAAGCAAGAAATCAACTAAGCTTCACACGCTCAACGCGCCTGAAAGATGCGGTAAACGACGAAAGTTATGAACAACAAACTATCTCCGTATAAAAGATTTCGCCTTATTACCGTATCTTGACAATGACCTACCCAATTCGACACCTTATCTTTTAGTCTGATTTGACTCCACCATAATGCAGTCCGAAAAATGGCCACGGCCAAAGTTATCGCTTACCCAGTTGCTGATTGCGACTACCCTGTTTCTGGCCCTGTTCGATAACCAATCGTTTTTCCAAGCCGTTTTCAAGGTTGCTGACCAGTCTTCCTTTACCGGCACGGGTTTTAAGATAGCAATCGTCACAGCGTTGATAGCGTTATTTATGGCGCTGCTTTCGGTCTTTGCCAATAAATACCTGTTTAAGCCATTCGTTATCCTGATACTGATCACCGCATCGGCCATCAGTTTTTTTATGGATACTTACAAGGTTATTATTGATACCTCGATGATACAAAACCTTTTCGAAACCGATTACCGAGAGGTAATGGATTTACTCAGCGTCAAACTGTTTGTACATATCCTGTTCTGGGGCGTATTACCGGCACTGGTGGTTTATCATACCGATATTCAATACCAGCCTTTTTTAAAAGAACTGTTGAGCCGTGTTGCCGTCTTTGTACTGTCGGTTGCGGTACTCGGTGGCGCGGTGCTCAGCCACTATAAAGCGCTGTCTTTTGTAGACAGAAACAATAAGCATTTGCGCTATTTGATTAACCCTAACCACGCCGTCTACTCTTTGGTTAAATACCTGAAGCGTTCGGCTCATCCTAAAATAGTTACGGTTGATGCCATTGGGCAAGATGCCAAACAAACGGCTAACTGGCAAACACGCGGCAAAAAGTCGCTACTGGTGCTGGTGGTCGGTGAAACGGCAAGGGCACAAAATTTCTCCTTAAACGGCTACAATCAGTTAACCAATCCGCGCCTAAGCCAGGAAGACATTATCAATTTTCCAGACACCCATTCCTGTGGCACGGCAACTGCAGCATCGATGCCCTGTATGTTCTCGTATTTTGGCCGGGAAAACCACGATGACGCCAAGGCAGAAAAAACTGAAAATCTATTGGATGTCCTAAAGCACGCAGGCATCAGTGTTTACTGGCGCGATAATAACTCCGGCTGCAAAGGCGTGTGCAACCGAACGCCCACCGAGGCAATGGAAAACCTGAAAATCCCTGAAGTCTGTAATAGCGAAGAATGCTTTGACGAAGTGCTGTTACACGGATTGCAGGCCATGGTCGATAAACTGCCGAATGACAGCGTTATCGTCATGCACCAGAAAGGCAGCCATGGCCCTGCTTATTACAAACGCTATCCGCCAAAATTCAAGGTGTTTACGCCAGAGTGCGCCACTAACCAAGTGCAGGATTGCCCACAGGATAAAATTATCCATGCTTACGACAATACCCTTTTGTACACCGACCATTTCTTAACGGAAGTCATCCATTTTCTGCAAAAAAATTCCGGTAACTTCCATACGGCCATGCTGTATATGTCCGACCACGGAGAATCATTAGGTGAAAACGGTATTTACCTGCATGGTTTGCCTTACATGCTGGCACCCGATGAACAAAAGCACATTCCCTTTATCCTGTGGCTGTCGCCAGGCTTCGCTGATAGTTTTCACATCGATAAAACCTGTTTAAAACAAAACAGCAGCACCGAATATTCGCACGATTATCTGTTCCATTCCGTATTGGGCATGATGTCGGTAAGCACTGGCGTCTACAACAAAGCCTATGATATTTTTGCCGGTTGCCGGGTTTGAAGGACAGCAGGTGACGCCTCAAATTTCATTGGATTCCGGCCAGTTCGTCAAAATCCACATCATCCTGCCGTTATTACTGGGACTGGCGCTGTTGCCATTTTTTCAATATACCCAAATTGACCTATGGTTGGCCAAACAGTTTTATAACAGCCGCTTACATCAATGGCCGTACCGAGAGCACTGGCTGCTGCAAGCTGTTATCCATAAAGGCGGTCGTAACGCGGTGTATGCTATGGGTATCGCTATGCTCATCTGCTTGCTGAGGTCACAAAGAGTGACATCGAAACTAGCGCCTTATCGAAGAGGGTTGGCTTTTCTGGTGCTTGCCGGCATCAGCGGGCCATTGCTTATCACCTATTTAAAAAGTCATACCCATATTTATTGCCCGTGGGATTTAAGGTTATTCGGTGGCAGCAAACCTTATTTCCATTTATTTGATGGCATCAGCGATGGCCTCGATATAGGGCATTGCTTTCCGGCAGGCCATGCCAGCTTGGGTTACACGCTGGTTAATCTGTATTTTTTCTGCCTGATCGTTAGGCCTGAATATAAATTTTACGGTTTAACAATCGGCTTGGTGATCGGTAGTGTGTTCGGCATTGGCCAACAAATACGCGGTGCCCATTTTTTAAGTCACGATCTGTTTGCGCTAGCCGTGTGCTGGTTTTGTTCAGCCGGAATATTTATGGCTTTTTTCAGGCAGCATCTGCAACAGGTTCAGGGAAATTATCTTGAAAGTGCTGTCGCCACCAGCGCTTCGGAGGGGCGTTAAACCCTTTAAAACATTACAGGCTTTGCTTCATAGCTTCAAACGCCGGCCTCAGCATCCCACCCAGCAGCAGGGAACCACTGGCTGACAGGTGATCGTCATCGTAATACACCGCCTTGCCGTTGTGGGCGATGCGACATTTACCGCCACCCTGGCAAAGATACGGGACAGGATCTAACAAGTGAACACCGTATTTTGCCTGTAATTCCTTAAAAACAGGCAGCACAGCGGCAGCACGCTCAGGATAAGGGTTGTTTAACCAAACATCCGGTTGATTTGTTACATGGAGCGCCAGCCATCGCGGTATTATCCTGTCCATTTCAGGCACCGGCAACACCAGCCATACCCTCACTCCCCGTTGTTGAAGCCGTTGTACCGTTTCCTCCAGGCCTGAACGAAAAGCTTGCAGCCCTGTTTCCTGGCCCTTGACCAACAGATTAGGAATGCCATTTCTACCCAGGGAGCCCTCGAATTTACTCGCCGCAAAAACATAACTGGGCCACCGGCCCACCAGAAAAACGTCGTGAATGCCCCGCTCAACAATTACCTTCAATTGTGCCTGGTTAAATTGCCGCCAATGCCGAGATGAGTTGTCATCATTGGACTTTACTCCCCATAATGCCGCGTGGCCAAATAAAGTCGCATGTCCGCCTTTAAGCCCATACTCGCGCCCTAAGGCTTCGAAAACCGGCGTAATCGCATTGGCATGGCTATCCCCCCACACAAGGAAACGAATAGGGGAATCGGCATTTTGTTGACCAATCAAACAGTTGTCGATATTTGGAAAATGATAATCGAATAAGTACGGGTCGGTATGGCAGTCTTTCTGGAAAGGATTTTTATCCTCCGCCCCAGCCGAATAAACACTACTCAAATGACCAAAACGTTGCGGAAATCCGCCACTGTACAAAATTCCAATTGCGAGCACCACCAGCACTGACTGTAGGATGCCTGCAAGCTTGACTACTGACCGGCCATCCCAGCTCGACTGACTGCGGAACGGCGTTTCTACATAACGCCAGCTTCCGTAAGCCAATACAAAAGTGGCTGCCAACAAAGCTGTTGTTTCATACCACAGCATTGCCTGAGGATGCACCCGATAGGCATACAGGCTAAACAATGGCCAATGCCACAGGTACAACGAATAGGAAATCCGGCCAATCCCAACTAAAGGCCGCCAGGCAAGAAAACAGGGAACCCAGGTACTCCAGCCTGTTGGGTTAAGAACACGATCCCCTTCCCCTTCAGGAGAGAAATTTTGATTGCTCAAGCCAGGAACATTACACTGGGCCTTCTTCCCTGCTGTGTTGCCATCAATAAGCAATGTAATGCCGACTACAGCAAGTATCTGATGGGCAAAATCTGAATAAATATCATTATTTCTGGCAACAACGATAGCCAAAAAGATCATCACTAAACCTGTAAACGCTATAAGCCGTTGACCGTTTATTGATTGCTGGCGCACATGATAATAGGCCAACAAAGCCCCACACAACAATTCCCAGGCACGCGGCGGCAACCAGTAAAAAGCGAAAGTGGGTTTGAAAGAAATCGCCCAAAAAGCGAAGCCAATGCCGCTCAGCATCGCAACAACCAACAATGTCCACAGCCATTTTGAATGCGCATAGCGCAACAGCAAAAATAACATGACCGGAAACAGAAAATAAAATTGCTCTTCGACGCCCAACGACCATAAATGCAGCAAAGGATTGCTGTCAACCGCATGGGAAAAATAATCGCCGGAGGTTTTCCAGATACTGATATTCGGTATCATCAACACAGTAGCGAGGATATTCTTCGCCAGCATTTTGAAATCGAAGGCAGTCAACACGAATGATGCCAAAACCAGGGTTGTGGCCACCACCAGGATCAAAGCCGGCAATATGCGCCGGATGCGCCTTAGGTAAAATCCCTTGTAGCAAAATGTCTTAGCGCTGCATTCCCGTAAAATGATCCCCGTAATCAAATAGCCCGATATGACAAAAAACATATCAACACCAACGAAACCACCCGAAAATCCCGGCACACCGGCATGAAAAAACAATACGGCAAGTACCGCAATGGCCCTTAAACCATCAATATCAGGTCGATAGAGTGAATGCTGCTTTACTATCATGAAAAATACCAGGATATGCTTAAAAAAAGTTTGGTTCATAATGAATGGATTAAGAAAAGTCAAAATCCATTGCATTACAAGAACTTTAATATTAAAAAATGTTTTAATTCAATTTGTTATCTGTTAACACAGATCAAGAAACAAGGCTTAATCATTTAACTGCCCTTAGATTGCTCCCGTCGTGGAATTTATCTGAAGGTCAAAATGTTATGCTGTTAAGATTGACAAGGCTCTCCTGAGCACAGTCGAAGGATTTACTACGAAAGGCTCAACATTAAACTGTCTTGCGTAAAGTTGCAACCGATATTTTGTATTGTTTTTATAACTAATTGATATTTTTTTACAAAAAAATACTTAGGAACTGATGTTACGCAGTCCGTAATTTTTGTAATTCAGCATAGGCTATCTGGTTTGCTTTTATGAACAGCTTTGTTCGTAGCGCAAAATGGTTGGCCTTG
>SBAV01000351.1 GCA_005239965.1 Methylobacter tundripaludum | reverse complement strand
CGAAGTTCAGAAAATGAAAGAACGGTTATTGAGTACTTTGAGAAAGCCAGAGATCCAGTAAAGGCCCTGGAGCTTGCCAACACCGCATTCAATGCATTTGATCTGCTGATCGCCTTCTTGTTGGGTGAAAAATACACCGAGTGCTCAATAGGTATTCTACGGATACACTTCGCCCCACATCAAGATGCGATCATTAGCTGTGGCGGTGGAATTTTTTCCGGCCAAGAAGAGAACAAGAGTTTTAAAGGTGACCTTGATATATCGGATTTATCAAGCTTCCTACCCGATGGCGGAAAAGAGGAACTTGATCAATTGCTGGATATCGTTATCTCACCAAAGAACGAGCTGGAGAAAAAAATATCCAAGGCCGTCGAATGGGTCGGTGAAGCTTACTCCGACAGCAATCGATCCAGTGCTTACCTGAAAGCGGTCATCGCACTGGAGGCACTGTTGAAGATGGACGAGAAAAGCATCATTACACCCTCCATCATGTCCAGCATTGCGGAACAGTGTGCATATCTAAATGGCCGATCAGCAGAAGAATGTCAGGAGATCGAAAAGCAAGTTAAGACGCTATACAGTTCGCGCTCAAAAATCGCGCATACTGGTTCTACATTCGTATCGATCAAGGCTCTCCAGGAGGCACGCTCGTTTGTTCGTAACACTATATTGAACTTTATCAAGTTTACAAAAAAGCGTAGCCTCAAAAGTGCCGATGCCTTTCAAACGATTTTGCGTGAGAGAAAATATCAGCACGGCGGTCTGTGGACGCTTGATGGTTGAAAAGAGCTACTGGAAAAAATCCCAAGGCATAAGATGCGCTACACATAGGATGTGCTGAGGCACGAAGCGCATCGTTCGAGAAGATCCGCGCGACCAATGCGCCACTAGTCAGCTGTCGGCGCATTTGCATCATTGATTGGCTTTAGCGCTATGGGAAGATTGTGTTAAAACCATTACTATAAAACAAACGCCAATTCATCAAACCATAAAGGCTAAAATATGAATGCCATTGCAAGCTATTATCTTAATGACAGAATCAGTATTCACCCCGATATATGTAACGGAAAACCCACGCTTAGAGGCAAAAGAATTTCCGTACAAACTATTCTGGAGTTTTTAAGTGCGGGAGAAAATCCACAACAAATTTTGGAGCAATACCCCTCGTTGGAAGCAGAAGATATTAACGCCTGCCTTACTTTTGCTTGTAAGCTCATGGATCACAAATATATCCTGAAAGATGTCGCCGCGTGAAAAAATATTTGATTGATGTCAATCTGCCACGCTATTTTTCGTTGTGGGCAGGTGATGAATATGAGCATGTGGTCAATATAAACGACGAGCTCACAGACAGTGAAATATGGGCGTATGCCAAACAGCAACGTTTAACAATTGTCAGTAAAGACGCTGACTTTTCTGAGCTTGCTTTATTAAATGTGCCGCCACCACGCGTCATTCATATAAAATTCGGCAATATGAAAATGCGTGAATTTCATCAAGCATTGTCTAAAATTTGGCTGGAAACCTGTGCTTTAAGCGCAGGTTATAAGCTGGTGCGTGTTTATCAAGATAGAATTGAAGGTATAGATTAAGACCATAAGATACGTTACTCATAGGATGTGCTGAAGCACGAAGCACATCGTTCGAGAAGATCCGCGCCACCATGTGCCACTTGTTAGCTGTCGGCGCATTTACAAATGAACAAAACTGTTTTCATGCGCGGTTTGTATGTCATCCAGCTCCAGATAAGCGTGCTTCAGATTGACATAGATCGCAAGTACTTGTACAGTTATCCTGTACTTTTTATTTCTTGTGATCCTCATGACAATCCAAACCACTTATACTCAAGCGCGTGCTAATTTCGCCACACTGCTAGATTCGGTGACCGATGACAGAGAAGTGGTAATCATTCAGCGACGTGGAAACGCAGATGTTGCGTTAATTGCCGCTGATGAACTTCAAAGCTTACTTGAAACTGCACATCTTTTACGTTCGCCTGCCAATGCTGAACGCCTGTTTGCAGCATTAACCCGCGCACAACAAGAAGCTACGCCATCCCAATCAATGTCCGAATTAAGGGCTGAGGTAGGCATTGGTTAAAACACGTAATCGGGCAAGTGTATTTCAACCAGAATTCCGTGAGGATCTTCGGTTTTGGGTACAAACCAATCAACGGGTTGCCCTTAAGGTGCTTGAATTGGTTGAAGCCGTTATGCGCGATCCGTTCAAGGGCATCGGTAAACCTGAACCTTTGAAACATATTGCTCCTGGTGTTTGGTCACGCCGTATCACGGAAGAACATCGTCTGGTTTATTTAGTAACAGACGAGCGCATTGATTTTCTTCAAGCACGTTATCATTACACAAAATAAGGTGGGCGTTTATGTGCTGAAATACAGCCTATGGCTTTATTTAGTATTTTTGTCCGAAATCGGCTCAGCCGTATCGCATTGTTTGGTTGGCTTGCAAGCTTATAGATCACAAATATATCCTGAAGGATTGCTGAAATAAATAACCTGCCCGCTGCCCTTACTCATCTAAACACAAACACCCCAAATATACCCCCTCAACACGTTATGCAATTAAAACAAACCCTTGAACACACTATGGAGCGGCTGATGTACGCCAGCCGCTGGATTCTTGCGCCCATTTATGCGGGAATGAGCCTTGGCTTATTGGCACTGTTCATAAAATTTTTTCAGGAGCTTTACCATTTTCTGCCGCATATTCTAGAGATCAATGAATCTGATTTGGTATTAACGTTATTGACGTTGATTGATCTGAGCTTGGTTGGCAGCTTGATTGTTATGGTGATGTTCAGCGGCTATGAAAATTTTGTTTCGCGGCTGGATATTGAAGAAGGCACAGAAAAGCTCGATTGGTTGGGTACCCACGATTATGGTTCCTTGAAAATGAAAGTTGCTGGTTCCATTGTGGCGATTTCATCGATACACTTGCTGAAAGTTTTCATGAATATTGAGGGTACACACAATGATAAAATACTGTGGTATGTTTTGGTGCACCTTACCTTGGTGGTGTCAGCCCTGTTGATGGGTTATTTAGACAAAATGACAAAACATCACTGACCATGCGGCTACAGCTTTTTGGCACATCGGGTTGTCACCTGTGCGAACAGGCGGAAGCCATTATTGCAGCGTGTTGTCGTGTTGAGTATGATTTATTGATAGATAACATCGATATCGCCGAACATCCGCAGTGGCAGGCAAAATACGCTGTACGTATTCCAGTTTTGTACCATCCCGATACCCAAAAAGAGCTGGGCTGGCCTTTTGATTTCGCCGATGTTATGGCATTTATGACAGGATTAAAAAACAATGACAGAACACTATCGACTTGAAAAAGACAGCATGGGCGAACTCGCAGTACCGGCAAACGCCTTGTATGCGGCACAAACGCAGCGAGCCATCAATAATTTTCCTATTAGCGGCTTAACGATGCCACCGGCTTTTATTCGGACCGTAGCGTTGATAAAAAAAACCGCAGCCAGCGTCAATATCAATTTAGGCGAATTGAATGCTGTAACAGGCCATGCCATCATGCAGGCGGCAGAGCAGGTTATGGCAGGGCATCATCCCCAGCAATTTCCCATTGATGTGTTTCAAACCGGATCAGGTACCAGCACCAACATGAATGTCAATGAGGTGCTGGCCAATTTGGCGACAAAGATTGCCGGTAAAATTGTTAGTGCTAATGATGATGTTAATATGGGGCAAAGCAGCAATGACGTAATTCCAACGGCTATTCACGTCAGTGCGGCGTTGGAATGTCACAGTCGCCTATTGCCGGCATTGCAACACCTTGCCGGGACTATCGAACACAAGGCCGCGTCGCTAGATGATATAACCAAAACAGGGCGCACCCATCTTATGGATGCCATGCCGGTACGGATGAGCCAAGAGTTGGGCGGTTGGGCGCTGCAAATTCGTAATGGTATCGATCGCATTCAGGCATCTTTACCCAGGGTATATAAACTGGCGCAAGGCGGTACGGCCGTGGGTACGGG